>JALURD010000117.1 GCA_027057815.1 Acidilobaceae archaeon
CTCCTCCATGAGGAGGAAGGCGGCTATGCTAAGCATGAGCGGTATGTGCCTGGGCTTGTCAAGCATAGGCATATACAGCAGCCTGGCTAAGACTACACCTGCTGCTGCCGGAGCCAGTAGTGCAGCAGCAATCGTCGCTACAATACTCCCGGTTACACTGTAAGCTAGGTATGCCGCGTACGCGCCAATCACATATATGCCTGCGTGAGCAATGTGGAGTATCTTTAAGAGCCCATAGACCAGCGTTAAACCTAGCGCAGTCGCGGCATATATCGATCCCACAGTCAGCCCGCTGATCAGGTGCTGGAGCAGCGTCCCAGGGTCCACTGCCACGCCCTCATACCACCCGCTTCCCACGTTCTATGAAGCAAATACGCCGAAGTCTCGAGAAAAACTAGGGGCGACTCCAAGGAGCCACCACGACTATTACTCGCTCGGCGTTATGATGTCTAACTTAGTGATCATGGCGTACCTTCTGAACTCTCCGTTCTTCACTATCTGTAGGGTTAGCTCTTTCACAGCGTTGCCTCCGGGAGTGAATTTGATTATCTTACCAGCCACGCCGTCGAAGTTCTCCATTGACCTGAGGCTCTCCATTATCTTTTGCTTATCCAGAGTGCCGGCCTTCTCTATAGCCTTAGCAAGTATCATAACAGCGTCGAACGATGAAGCCGCGACCATGTCTGGATCTATGCCTCTCTTCTCCTTGTACCTCTTTATGAACTCCTGCACTAGTGGATTAGTGCTTTCCCTGTCAAAGTCAGTCACTATAATCACGCCCTCTGCTGCATCGCCAGCTATCTCTATGAATTTTGGTGAGTCGAAGCCCTCTGCGCCCATTATCTGGGCCTTGATGCCTAGTTCACGCGCTTGCTTAACTGCAACTGCATGCTGGTAGTACCCGAATATCATTAGAACGTCGAGTCCCTGGGAGTCTTCAATAGCTTTAATCCGGTTAAGCCATGGCGAGAAGTCATCGGTGGCAAACTGGAACTTGTCCATGAATACAACTTGGCCTCCAAGTGCCTCTACGGTCTTCTTGGCGTTCTCGGCTAAGGCCTGTCCGTATGGGTTATCAATATAAAGTATTGCCACCTTCTTTGCACCCATCATGTTAACCGCTGCATAGCCCGCAGCTCTGCCCTCCACCTCAGCTACCATTCCAACCCTGATCACGTATGTCTTGTCCTTTGTGATTAACGGGTTGACAGCATATGCAACAACTAAAGGTACACCTGCCTCTTCGAATACACTGGACGCGGCAAGCGTTGTACTACTATATGACCCGCTTACCGCTGCAATAACCCCGTCTTGCTCGATCATCTTGTGTGCAACTGCAATAGCCTGATCCGGATTCAACGCATCATCGTACACAACAAGCTCGACGCGCTTGCCCAGGATACCGCCATTTTCATTAATGATCTCTACCGCTATCTCAGCACCTGTCCGAGCCGCGATTCCATCCGCAGAGGCGGGACCCGTAAGTGGGGCGAAGAATCCTATCTTGATGACTTCGGGCTCTTGAGGCCTGCCTAGCATGAAGTATGCTCCAGCCACTATTATCAATATTACGATAATAGAGGCAATAATCAGGCGTGAGCTAGGCATGAGTCCCACCGTAGTCGGTAAGTTTAACATTATTATCCAGCGGTATTTATATGTTATCATAAATTTTTCTGTACAGAACACCTACAGTTGTCCCATCCCACTAATTAGAGACAATCAATCACTTGACCTCCAGAGACATTTTACGTAATCGCTTAGTCTAGTGAAAGTTAACGTTTAAAAACTAGTTCATGTAATCACTAAGCTTGAAAACTCTTGGGGGTGCTCTCCTCTTGGCTTCGTCTAGTGGTGTTCTAGACAAGTATAAGGGTAGGCCTATCTGGAAGTTGATCGATAAGGGCTATTATAATCCGGAGGAGAGGCTTAGGGTTAGGCATATCACCGGGTGGGACATGCACGTCAAGAGTGGCTCATGGCAAATCGAGGGAGTTCTTAGGATGCTCTTCCACGTCCTTGACCCTGAGGTAGCCAAGGACCCGGAGCATTTGATAGTGTATGGTGGTACGGGGAGGGCTGCCCGTAGCTGGGAGGCTTTCGAAGCAATCGTTGATACCTTAATGGAGATGGAGGAGGATGACACTCTGGTTGTTCAGAGCGGTAAGCCTGTGGCGGTGTTCAAGACCCATAAAATGGCGCCCAGGGTTGTGATCAGCAATGCCATGCTTGTCCCGAAGTGGGCGGACTGGGACTACTTCAGGGAGTTGGAGGCCAAGGGCTTAACGATGTATGGCCAGATGACTGCTGGCTGCTGGGCCTACATTGGAACCCAAGGCATCCTCCAGGGCACTTATGAGACGTTCGCATTCGCAGCTGAGAAGCACTTCCCCGAAGGCACCCTGGAGGGCAGGCTCGTCCTCACTGCTGGCCTCGGAGAGATGGGAGGCGCCCAGCCCCTTGCGGTTAAGATGAACGGTGGGGTGGCGATAGTGGTAGAAGTTGACAAGAGGATGATTGAGAGAAGGATCAGGCACGGCTACCTCGACACTTGGACTGACAGCCTGGACAAGGCCCTCGACATGGCGCTGAAGGCGAAGGAGAAGCGTGAGCCGCTTAGCATAGGACTCCTAGGCAATGCAGCCGAGATCTACGAGGAAATACTCAAGCAAGGCATAGTTCCCGACGTCGTCACCGACCAGACCCCAGCGCACGACCCACTAAGCTACGTCCCCGCCGGCATGGACTTAGAGGAGGCCGAGAGGCTCAGGGACGAAAACCCGGAGGAGTACAAGAGGAGGGCGCTAGAGTCCATGAAGCGCCATGTAGCCGCGATGGTTGAGTTCAAGCGTCGCGGCGCCGTCGTATTCGAGTATGGAAACAACATAAGGAAGATGGCGTACGAGGCTGGCTTTAAGGATGCATTCGAGTTCCCAGGGTTCGTCCAGGCCTACATTAGGCCCATGTTCGAGGAGGGCAGAGGCCCCTTCAGGTACACCAGCCTGACAGGAAACCCGAAGGACATCTACAGGCTTGACGATGAGCTGATAGCCACGTTCAAGGATAACAAGAGGCTCGTGAGGTGGGTGGAGAAGGCTAGGAAGTACGTGAAGTTCCAGGGTCTACCCGCGAGGGTGGTATGGCTCGGCTACGGTGAGAGGGCAAGGTTCGGCAAGATAATGAATAGCCTGATCAGGCTCGGCGAGATAGGCCCCATGTGGATAGGGAGGGATCACCTTGACACAGGCAGCGTGGCTAGCCCCTACAGGGAGACCGAAGGCATGAAGGACGGAAGCGACGCGATAGCGGACTGGCCCATACTGAACGCCTTATTGAACGCCGCGGCTGGAGCCACGTGGGTCTGCGTCCACCATGGAGGAGGAGTAGGCATAGGATACTCGATACACGCTGGTATAGGTCTAGTGCTAGACGGTACTCCCGAGAGCGAGAAGAGGGCTGAGAGAGTCCTAACAGCCGATCCAGGCATAGGAGTAGTCAGGCACGCTGACGCTGGCTATGAGAGAGCGAGACGGGTGGCCTGCGAGAAAGGAATATGGGCCCCAATGCTTTCCTGCTAGACTCGAACAACATATAGCTCTTTCTCTTTATCCCATTGAGTTCATTTATTCCATCTGGCCTCTAGGTAACTAGCAATCCTATGTAATGGTATAGCGTTCGCCACTTCCAAGGCAACAGCGAGGGCTACGACTATGCCTGCCGCTAAGGTGTGGCCTGAAAGGTGTAGGCCTAGGGAGAGTAGCGCGGCAGTTATCCCTCTACCCACGGAATCCATTACTGCATAAGCTGCTGCCACATACCATAAGGGCCAGACCCTCCAACCGGTAGGCGGGGTCTCCGGCTTTTCTCTTGTAAGGATTAGCGATGATGCAGTCGCTGTAAGGTACGATGCTAGAGGCAAAAGCACTAGAGGTACGTGGAATCTAACGTATAAAGCACCCGCAGCTGCTGTCGGTGCGTAGATCGCGATAAGACCCGCCAATAGTTTAGAGGATCTGATGCCTAGCCGTACAGGAAGCGTCCCAACACCCTTAGCCTTATCCTGATCGTACTTATCCATATGCTTACCTATGAGGACAAGGCTCACAGCCATTGCAAAGGGCAGGTAAACAAGAAGAGCCCATAAGGGATGAGTACCCGTCATTGCTAGAAGGGTACCCCCTGCCATTACCGGCCCCCAGACTAGTCCTACGAGGACCTCCCCCAGGCCCATCGATTTTGCGTCAACAGGTATGCCAGCATATAGGGCCATGGATACCACTCCTATCAAAGCTAGCAGGCCTACTAGTGGGGTTGAAATCATCGAAAGCGACAATGCCAACACGGCGTTAAAGGCTAGGACTCCTGCAATGAACCGCTTAGCCGTGCTGACTGGAAGCAGGCCGTCAATGATAGGGTGTGGGCCATAGAGGGCCCTGAAATAGCCTGGCCTATCTATCCCTTTCACGTAGTCGCTGACATCGTTTAAGAGGTTATCAGCCAGGTGGGCGAGCGAGAAGCCTGTCAGTATCAACAGGTAGACTGGCCAGCTGAAGCCTCCCTCAAGCCATGCCAAGAGAGCTCCGATAGTCACGGCGTAGAATGTCATTGGGAGAACACAGAGTCTGGCCGACGCTATAAGCCTGGCAAGCTGTGATGCAGGCACTTCTTTACTTGGAGTTCTGCAATACCTGAAGCTGTGCCAAAGCATCCTCAGGCTCTCATTCAACACCATGCACCACGTTAGGCAGTGGGGCATTCCAGGGGATAAACACCACTAGTCGGTGGGTACATATGAATTGCTCAGGGGCCTTTCACTTAAGCTGGCTTGCACATAGGCACATACGGGGGAAGTGTTTGCCCATAAGGATGCACTCCTCCAGGCTAGTCTCGTGGGTCGTCGTAGACCGTGAGGAAAAAGGTAATAGCCTAGACTATGGCCATGCTATGGGGCTTGCTTCCGCCGTAGAGGAAGCTTGCAGGGACGGGGAGACCGTGATCGTTGCTTTGAGGGGTGCTGGCGAGCGCTTCTTCTCCACGGGTATTGACTTGAACTGGGTGGCTAGCCTGGGCAGCGTTGAGGGCGCCGCTAGCCTAGTCTATGAAGCCTTTAAGAGAGTCATCCAGGCGATGCTTGAGTGTAAGAAGCCCGTGGTAGCCGCTGTGAACGGCCATGCAGTTGGTATAGCATTCGAGCTCGTCCAGCTGGCTGACATGGCTGTAGCCGTCAGGGGTGCAAGGCTGGGCGTGCCGGCAGTGAAATGGGGGATGGTCCCGCCGGTGACTACAACCCTTACACCCATCCTCCACGGCTACAAGGTAGCATCCTACCTGGCCTTATCTGGTAGGCTAGTTACAGCTGAGGAGGCTGAGCGACTTGGCGTCGTGAACGCTGTTGTCGACAATGTGGCACAGCTCGAAGGATGGGTTGAAGATCTCGCCAGCGACGTCTCAAAGCTAGACTCTTGGGCAGTCGCGCAGACCAGGATGCTCCTACTAAGATCAAACATCATGAGTCTCCTAGAGCTGGGCCTACACGCCTTCGCGGTCTCAGCTGCCAGGCGCGAGACCTCCGAGAAAGCATCTACTTTCTCAAAGAAAAAGTAGCACCAAGGAAACTTTGCCCGAGCGTTGCAGGTGTGCCTCTCCTATCCCTCGTACTCGAATGCAACCCTCTCCTCGGCCTTAAACCCCACTTTCGCGTGGGAGCCGTCGCAGAATGGCTTGTTCCTTGAATGACCACACCTACACAACGCCGCTCTTACCTCACCATTAACCTCGACGAGGATTGGGCCGTCCTTCGAAGCTATTAGTCTAAACCTTGCCATGGGGTTGGCCACCTTGAATGAGTTAATCCATGCTAGGAGGTTAAATCTCACTCTACGATAAATACACTATTTAATACTACCTACGATGCGAGCAGGCAAGGGCGCCCTTTGCATGGTAGGATACCTTGCCTAAAGCTGGCTGAAGAGTTAGCCCTGCTGATACATAAAGAGCTATCGAGGAATACCTGTGACTGTATCCTCTTGAGTGGCGGGATTGACACGTCATTCATCACGGTATCATACGCCTTCCTTGGAGGAGGGTTCAGGCTAGCAGTAATAGAGGCGCCCTGGTTGAGCGAGGATTTACCTTACGCTCTCAGGCTGGCAAGCACGCTGAATTTGAGGATTGCACACTCCCGGCTGGAAGGGAGATCTCTCAGGGACTCCATCGACTTAGCGGTATCACTTCTAGCCATAGCGGATCCCGTTGAAGTCGCCGGCGCGTCTGCCGTGGCACTAGCCCTCAGCAGCGCCAAAGCAGAGGGTTGCAATTGCGTCGTAACAGGCGATGGGGGAGACGAGCTGTTCCTTGGCTACGATTTCCTCCTGTCTATGGAGGAGCGGGAGCTAGACTCGTGGAGGCACCAGATGATCATGGGTGGGGCCTACTTCGTTGTCGACGATCTAGCAGACGCTCTCGGCGTCAAAGTAGTCCATCCTCTCTACAGCTCCGTTGTCAGGGAATTCTCACGCGGGATCCCCCTAGAATGCCTGGTAAACAAGGGGCCCGATGGCCGGGTCTACGGGAAATTCCTGATGAGGCTCTACCTCCACCTCGCTGGCCTGCCGTGGCTGGCGTGGAGGGCTAAGACTCCTGTAACCCACGGCTCAGGCTTCCTTGAGGCGCTTGAAGGCTTGTCCAGGGGATCCCCGCCTCTTGAGGGTTGGGAGCCTAGCAGGCCTCACGCATACCTGGTCAGGAGGCTCAAAGATATGGGCATCCTCGAGCCTAGATGTGAAGAGAAGCCCAGGGCTTGCCCTGTATGTGGTAGATGCATGGAGGAGGGGAGGTGTAGATTCTGCGGTGCAGTGCTAAGTAAGGGAGGTGTCAGTGTTTACAGGGGCCTTACAGGGCTTGAGCATTGAGTGCATCCACTCGGCCCGCGTGGGTTGAGGCTGGCCTTCTTTGTGAAAGGCTCCTTTAGCGGAGGAAGGCTAAGAGTGCCGCGAGTATTATGAGCGTATAGATTGTTGCCGTTATCAATGCTATCCTTACCGCCTTACGGATATCTGAGGGGGCGGGATCCCTGGCCCCGGGATTAATGATGTAGCGGCCTGGCTTCTCGAGCCTGACGCCGAGGGCACCTGCCATGGCTGCCATGGGGTGGCCAGCGTTCAAGCTCTCCGTCGAGCCCTTCCACTTAGCCCAGGCGTGGAGCGCGCCGCGGAGGCTCCCCCCGGCTAGTGGGGAGGCGAGCGCTATGAGTAGAGCTGTAATCCTGGCCGGGATGTAGTTGAGCACCGTGTCTATGTGCGCTGAGGGCTTGCCCACCCTCTCATACTCGGGTGTCTTATAGCCTATCGCCCCGTCCAGCGTGTTGGCCACTCTCTGGAGGAGGGGGCCTAGAGGGCCGAGTATGGGGTAGTATGTTAGCGGAGAGGTATACCCGTCGACGAGGTTCTCTGCGAGGGACTCGATGGCCGCGGACGCCACTAGAGGGGCGCTGAGGCCCCGGGTGGGCCTCCTCACTATCTCCCCCACTATTAGGCGGGCCTCGTCTAGGCGGCCCTCACTCAAGCTCGAGGCCACGCGCTCGGCCGTATCTAAGAGGAGCCTCAAGGCAACTGAGAACTTGAGGATGACAGCAGATAGCGCAAGCCAGAGCAAAGGGCGGGTTCCCACGAGGCACAGGGCGAGAGCGGCTGGCGCCAGGATCGACCCTGTCACTATAAGCCAAACTGCCACCCCGCGCGCTATACCCGAGTACGGCCTGGCGAGCCTCCTCGCCGCGAGGTAAGCGAGCCTCACAGGATGTATCAAGTAGAGTACCCTGGAATGCCGGGGATAAATTATATCGAGGATCAAGGCGGCTAGCAGTGCTGCAACCCAGTACTCCGCACCCGGCTGGCTACATGCCGCCAAGACCTTCCACACCCACGTGTAGGGCCAGCGACGCCGATGCGAGCAGGAGGGTCCTAACAGCCTCGTATGTGAACCCGGCCACGTCGCCGTTCACGAAGCCTAGCCTCGACTCGGCGTCCCTTGCCACTACAATGGATAACGGGATAGGTGCCGCGAGGACTGCCAACAATAGGACAGTACTCGAGGCGGTGCGGGGCGTTATCAACGCTAGTACGAGGGCTATCAAGGCGTAGGAGGCAACGTTAACCGCGTGGCTAACCGTGTCCATGTAGTCCTTGAAGAGGCCTCCTAAGCCTTCATAGGGTTCCCTGCGCCCGACTGCTATGACTACGTACATGGCTTCCGCTGAGGCAGCGTAAGTCGCCACGGTTAACGGGACAATACTTAGCCCAGAGCCTGGGGTTGGCCCCCAAACCGTGGAAACAATATCTCCCGCCGCGGCGGCTGAAACGATGAGTATGACTGCGACCCATACAATGGCGTGGGACCCCTTTCTGGGATCCTTCAAGACTCTTACGGCCCGCTCGCCTGAGAGCCTGGAACCTAGGACATCCACGTAATCCGAGAACCCGTCTAAATGAATAGCTCCAGTTACAAGTACATGAGCAACAAGGTAAGCGGCTCCCAAGAGGGCGCCACCCACGCCCACGGCTCCTAAGGTGAGTAGTACCAGGGATACTAGGATCCCCTCCAGAGCCCCTACTATGGGTATCAAGGGGAAGGCGCTGGCGGCAGCCTCGATTTTACCGCCGCCCAGCGGGATCCCCGTCATGAATGCCAGCAGGTCCCTGAACCCCGTAATGCGCTGACGTAGCCCAAGGGATCCCCGGCTTTTCAACTCCGCGAGCCCTCCCAGCCGGAGCGTCTTAAGAGATCCTCGAAGGCTTCTAAGAGTACCTGGTTCTCGCGCCTAAGCCTCACGGACACCCTCGAGTGGCAAGGTGTTAGGTACGTGAACGAGCTTGCATCCCTGACATGCACGCCCCGCCTGTTCAACTCCACTTGGAGCCTCGGGTGCCGGGCTTGTGGGTGGTAGACTAGTATGAATGGAGCCCAGCTCTCATAGGCCACGAGGCCTAGGGCCTCCAAGCGGCTCCTCAGCCAGCTCGTCTCTGACTCTATTAGCTCCCTCGCCTTAGTGACGTGCCTCCTAGTGTCCCTCGAGTGAACTGCCAAGGCCTCCACTACTATCGTGGTTGCCAGCGTGTTCACGTTCCACGGCTGCCTAGACGCCTCAAGGAGCACGGCTAGGCGTTTGTTCTCGGTGTAGGCGAAGCCCGCTCTAAGGCCTGGTATGGCCAGGGACTTGGTCAGGCTCCTAACGACGACCACGTTATCAGGTGCCCTGCCCAGCAGTGAGAAGCCTTCCCTCGGGGCTAGGTCCATGAAGGCTTCGTCTAAGAGCACGAGCCCGTCATTCATGCACTCAGCTGCCTCCACGACGGCCTTGGGGTTTGCCAGGGATCCCGTGGGGTTGTTCGGGTTCGAGAGTAGTAGGAGGGATCCCTCCCTCAGAGCCCTCGGGAGACTGCATACCACCGACGGGTCGAAGATATACCTCTTCCCCTGCTGCTTCAGCGGCAAAGTAATCCACGGGATTCCGAGGCCTGTAACCGTGAACCCGTGATCACCGAACGTGGGCTCAACGCTGACCAACGCCCTAGGCTTGAAGGCCTCCAGCGCTAGCTGGAGGGCCTCCGCGGCGCCGTTGAGAGGTATGACCCCGTCGGGGTCTAGCCCGTAGTAGCTGGCCACGGCTTCTCTAAGCTCCCTGTACTCATAGTCTGGGTATCTGAGGCTTGCCTCCAGTGCCAGCCTACTTACTGCCCTAGCTACGGGCGGGGGTGGGCCGAGGGGGTTGAGTGGCGTGCTGAAGTCCAGAACCCCCGGGGGAGGCCTCCCTCCATGGCTTCTCACGGGCAAGCCCTCTCAGCCTCCTCCAAGTCCTCCCGTGTATCCACATCTATGAACGCCGGGTTGTCCGGATACTCAACGTCCCACCAGGGGCCACCATAGTCCTTGAAGAACGATATACCCGTGGGGCCCCTGCCGGTGACTAGATTGACCACTGAGCCCGGCGCCATCATAGCCTTTACTAGGAAGTCCTCCAAGTACTCCCAGGTGAGGTAAGGCATGTCTGCCGGGAGCACGAGGACTGGGGGCGAGAGCACCTCTAGAGCCCTCCTCAAGTCAGCGACGTACCCCTCCCCAGAGCCCTCCAGGCACAGGAGCCCCGGGAGCACCCCGGACCTGCAGAGGACCCCTAAGCTCGGGGTGTGACGAGAGTACACTAGGAGAACCCTGCGACATACCCTACTCGCCGCCTCGAGGACCCTAAGTACCATGGGCCTACCGCATACCCTTAGGAGGGGCTTCTCCACACCTCCCAGCCTGGAGGCCCTACCTCCAGCCATTACTATGCAGTCAACCCTCACCCTCCCTGCCCCCAACAGCGAGTCTATCGTATACCAGCGAGAGCACCGAGCCTAGGAGGGCTGAGATCACGTCGTCCTCGAATACGGGGGCCTTGACTGGGATCCTCCCGGATTCCTTGAGCCTCTCAACCCAGTATGTGGCCAGGAGCCCTTTGAAGCCGGCCAGGTAGAGGGATAGCGCTGTGGCGAGGAGCTCGTCAGCCACTATGCCCCTCGGATCCTTAGAGAATTCCTCAGACCGGATCCCCGGGAGGATCCCCGCGGCGCCGCGCAGGTCAAGGTCCCTAGCTGCTATAATCAAGGCCGCCACGTTGGGATCCCTCAGTGCTCGCCCCAGTAACTCCCTAATGACTTCCCTGACAACCTCCTCTTTGACGCCCGGTATCGGGGCCCGCCTATACGCCTCCAACGCGAGATCAACCAGCTCGTTTATCGTGTAGCCTAGCGCGTTTCTGGCGAGCCCGAAGGGGCCGAGTATGGAGGAGCCCAGACCCACTATGAGCCTATACACAGCCTCGGCTATCGAGCCGCCTAGCCGAGTGGCCATCCCAGCCGTTAGGATCCCGCCCCCGGACCTGCCGGGCCTCGCCACTACCGCCACCGCATCCGTAGCCGTCCCCGGGGACCGAGTCTTGCACCTGAGGAGAAGCTCCACGGCCGCCAGGGTCTTGGCTTCAACTGCTACCCTAAACAGGTCCAGGAGTCCGAAGAAGTTCAACCTCGCGTCGACGGCGACTGCCACGTTAATGGTTGAAGCCTTGAGGGGCTCGTAGCCCCCGGAGCCCGGGCATGTAGGCGGAGTTAGGCCCACTGACACCGCCACCACCCCCGGCGGGTCCTTAGTCTCCTCGAGGGCCAGCCTATCCTCCAGGTCCACACTGGTGAGGAGCACTACAGAGTCCGGCCTACCGACCTCGCGTCTCACCCTAACGTAGAAGCCCTCCAGGCTAGGCGGGTTGAAGTCCTCGTCCACACGGCGGAAGACTATGACTGCGGCCTCCGCTGGCTGGTAGGGGGCCGAGGACGCCACAGCCCCCCTGAAACCTAGGTCTATCACTGCAACATCGCTCCTATGCCTTACCAGCCTCGGCGGCAACCCCCGCCACCCTCTCGTATTCCTCCTCAACCGCCTCGAGCACCGCGTCTCCGGGGATCCCTCGAGCCCGCGCCACAGCCAGGAGTCCACCCATCCCAACGCCCTCCTTGACGTAGCCCTCCTCGTACATCCTTAGCCCCCTAAACCTTGACCGGTCGAAGTCAACGCCCGAGACTACTAGGGGGATCCCGGGGTAAACGTCCGAGAGTAGGCCTTCAATGTCGGAGGAGCTGTCCCGGGCGAGCCAGCTTGTAGTCGCCAGGGCTACCCTTCCCTCCAGCTCTATGCCTAGCCTTGAAAGTATTGCTAGTACGGCGCACATCTGGGTGCCACCGCCGAGGATCACGTGGGACCCGGCCTCGACCGCGCCAGCCACAAACCCAGCTACCGACACGTGCAGGGGATCCCCTACAGCGTCCACGACCCTAAAGGGATCCCGCTCTGGCACCTTCAGGCCTGAAGACTTGACTCCATCCTCGTAGACCCTCACCTTCAAGTCGTGAGGGTTTGAGGGGCCAGCGCTGCTCACCCTACCCCGAGCCCTGAAGCCCAGGGCCTCCATGATGGCCATAGCCGTGGTCGTCCCTCCCGGGATGCTCTCGCCTACAACCACGTCGAGCCCCCTGGCGAGGGTCCTGCCGAGTAGGCGGGCCTCCTCAAAGAGCCTGACCGCAGTCCCGGCCGGGAGGGCCCTGCCCTTGTCTATGCGCTCGCCCACCCTCCTCGATGGAAGGGCCACATGCGGGATCCTAGGCTCCAAGAAGGCGCCAGAGTCCACAACTAGAACAGGGATCCCCAGCAGGCGGAGGAGGGCCCTCGACACCACCGCTGGAGTCGGCACACCCTCCGGTGAAACCGGGACTATGTTCAGGCTCAAGGGCTTGCCTGCTAGTAGGTACTCAGCGTCGAGCGTGGGCGTATAAAGGGTGGCCTCCGCCGTCGGCCCGGCTATACTAATCCCTGGAATAGTGGAGGTCTTAGTAGACCCTATAAATAGGACGAATACCAGCCTATCCTCGTTAACAGGGGGTTTATACCCTCCTGAGTACCCCAATACACACGGCACCTGGACACCCTATCCAACCCGCCTCCCTTTAAAGCACTAGCATGTAGAAACATGCACACAACTATGAGATCCCCTCGGAGAATCTCTGCGAAACCTTACACTTTTAAAAATTATTATCGTAATAATATCATATTAGTACCAGACATTCCTAGTAAAAGACTCTTACCGAGACTATTGTTAAATGCCTCCTCACCGCTGTTACCTTTGCAGACTCCCCGTCCTGTTACCAGGTGTAATATATAATAT
>JALURD010000118.1 GCA_027057815.1 Acidilobaceae archaeon
ATTGTGTTTAATAATTTAATAAAATATTTTATTACTAGAGGGAGCACCGCAATTGAGAATGGAGCTGTAAATGAAGGATAGTAGAATGTTACAGCCGGGTTAAAGGAATAAAGTATTGAGCCGATGATTCTTAAAATATTTGATGAGACATATTCTCTTAATAAGGAATACATTGAAAGAGCGGCAATTACGTAAAAGAGGATAGGATATATTATTGTTTGAGGTAATTTCATTAACGCTAGTGAATATGATAAGGCATTAAGTATGGGTTCAATAATGGAGTAGTAGTATTTGAGGCTATTCATGTACTCACTTGAAATGAGGCTAAATGATTTTTCCAGCTCAACATATGTTGTTTTTAAGTCAGATCTATACTTTTTATCGACACCAATGAGGTCTTGATAGGAAAGAGCTTCAGCAGATATTACTATAATTATCAAAATAATTACTAAAACCTCGATGTATGCCGTCCTAAGCGATGAATTACTTGAACCCACTATTTAGGCACCCAGCGTGGCGATCGTTCACTTATTTAGGTTAGGCTGTTTATAAAGATACATCGCCTGAGAGCGATGATTGAGGTGCTTAAAAAGGCATGCAAGAGGACAACAGGGTAGTTGTCATTGCTATGCTGGCTGCCACAGTTATTATTGCTTCTCCCCTAATGCAGCTGGGTAACCATTCAAGCCTTGAATACTTCTTCTACGTAACCGTGCTCGGTTCACTTGTAGGCTTTCAGGTCTACTATGTCTTAAAATTAGGGTTAGATAAGAAAACAAAGTATATGATTGCAATCACTGTTTACGTAGTCGAGTCACTGTATATTTTATCTTATACTAAGCGGTTCACATCAGACCTTGCCGCAACCCTATTATCGCCGATAACTTTGCTGGTAATACTAAGCGTGCTCGAAGAAATGAAACATGGAAATACTGATACACGCTAAATGATTGCCCTGTATTTAGGCCTGTCTATTTTGGCGAATAGACATCGCTTGCACTAACTTTACCTCCTCCCTTAAGGCTAACTGATAAGGCTTCGCTGAGCCTCTCACCTTTATTGTTATACACGTATACTTTATCATCGTCCTCGTCTTGAATCATAATGTGTGCTCCGCTGCATAATGGGTACGTCTTCGATAAGCCGCAGGCGCATATCGACACTGGCGGGTTGCCTATCCTTATGGGCTGTTTTGCCTTAAAACGTACAAGTCTAGCCATTAAACTTCACCACACAAGGAGAAAGAGGAGTGGATACTCTACTAGCTTAAGCCGCTTACGTTTTCAGGAATTTAGACGTGAAGGGGCTTTCACCTGGAGCGCGCCTTCTGAAGTGACCACTTGGTTTTCCTGTTAGCAGCTCTTCGAACCAGGCCTCATGTTCTATCTCTTCGTGAAGTATTGCTAGAGCTAAATCAGCCGTCCTATGGTCCTTGCCCCACACATAGTTCAGTATCTCAGTGTAGACCCCTACCGCGCACCTCTCAGCGTCTAAGAGCACCTTAAGTATGTTCTCTATTGTAGATTCCTCTGGAAGCCTAGGATCCATGCAGGCCGCCTTATCGGCGAATTCCTTAATGTCGTTTGGAAGCTGGCCTCCCAGCTCGTAGATTCTAACTGCAAGCGCCTCGAAGTGAGAGCGGTCCTCCTGCCTTGCGTCCTCAACTATCTCCTTTATGGCTTCCCCCTCTAGGCCAGCCGAGTGCATCCTCAGGAGGGTGTAGTAATAGTATGTAGTGAACTCCGCCGCGGCCGCGCGGATCAACATGTCCAAGAGTTTATCTACATCTACTCCCGCCTTACGGATGAGCTCCACGTTCCTCCTAGCCATTACATTTCACACCTCAACTCTGCTACGTAATGTTTACTCCTACTGTAGCCCCGAAGAGTAATAAGTTAACATCAATATACTTAACCAACAATTAACAAGACGTGATCTATACTTTCGTGTGCTATTTACAAGGGCTACCCCCTATGTTCCTTCGAGGATCTATGAAAGTGCGTATTAACTCTGTGTCAACACACCAACACTAGTAGCGTAGCCGGGCGTTGAAGAGGTGCAGAGGCTTGCGGGGGAGACCCCGCGAGCCGCTAGACGTGGATGTAGTAATTAGCAGCGACCGCTGCATGATAAGCAATCACCACGGGCACGCATTCATAGGATTCGCTGCAACGGGCCCAGCAGTGCTTCTCCCCGAGAAAATTTGGAAGTGGCTTGCATGCCCAAAACCCAAAATCGACGGGCACGGCAGGCCCCTAGTGGCTCCTTACGGGCTACGCAAGATAGAGGCTGCGCTGCAAGACGCGGGCTTCAGGGCCTACGTAATAGACCCAGACTACATTGCATACTACGTTAGAAGGGCAAGCGTGCTCCTTATAGGACACCATGACTTCTTCGCCTTCGGCCCGCCTAGCAATGAGTGGTGGATGCTGACAGGTCGAGAGCCCGTTAACAGGAAGAGCTTCATAGAGTTCGTCAGCAACCCCGCCATCTGGGAAGAGAAGGCCCGGAGAGGCCTCAAGGTAATAGTTGGCGGTCCAGCTGCATGGCAGTGGGAAGTCTGGCCCGAGGCCCGAAAGCGGTGGCCTATTGACACACTCGTTGAGGGGGAGGCCGAGAAGGTTGTAGTTAAGCTAGTTGAAGCCGCGCTTGAAGGGGATCCCCTGCCTCCGAAAGTAACTGTAAAACCAGGCGAGGAGCCCACTATAGAAGAGATACCGGCAATCAAGGCTCCTAGCTCTGTAGGCCTAGTGGAGATAATGCGGGGCTGCCCAAGGGGATGCCGCTTCTGCAGCGTAACTCATAGGCCCCTGCGCTTCATCCCCTTGGAGAGGATAGAGTACGAGATCAAGGTTAACCTCAACGGTGGTGTGAGAAACGTTCTACTCCACAGTGAAGACGTTCTACTATATGGAGCTGACGGAGTTAGACCCAGGCCTGAACCCCTCCTCAAACTGCATACTATGGTAGCTAAGTACCTAGACGCATATAGCGCTGGTTTCTCATGGAGCCACGCAAGCCTAGCGGCAATAAAGTACGCCGAGGAGCATGGCCGCATCGTATCCAGGATCTCAGATCTAATCGTTGATGGCGACGTAAGGCCGTTCTTTGGCGTGGAGGTGGGCCTAGAAACTGGGAGTGTCAGGCTGGCGCGCCGGATTATGCCAGCAAAGGCATCCCCGTATAAGCCTGAGGAATATCCAGACCTAGTAGAGGACGCATTCTCAATAATGGCCGACAACCACATAATACCGGCTGCTACGTTCATACTAGGCTTGCCGGGGGAGAGCGAAGAAGATGTCTATGCAACCATAGAACTCATAGAGAGGCTTAAGCATTACCCAAGCATCATTGTGCCCATGTTCTTCGTGCCCCTCGGAGTCCTGAAGGGAGAGGAGCCCTTCACTAAGGGTAAGATTAAAGACTACCACATAGAAGCCCTGGTTGCTGCTGCACGCCACTCGATTAGGTGGGCGAAGTGGATCCTCGAGAAAGGCTACGCCAAGGGAGTCCAGGGGGCTCCACTTAGGCTCCTGCTAAAACTTGCCGTAGTCTACGCTGAAAAGAAGCTCCACGAATACTTAGAAGGACATGCAAGACACTCTAGGGTTTTAAAGGTTACTAGTGTATAAAAATAACTGATGAACCTTAAAGCATACACGAGATTCTATTGTCGAGTGGAAAAGGAATTGATAGTCATTTATTAATATTAGAATTAAGACATTAATTTTAGTTTAATTCGCATCCGGCATATATACTTGATAGAGTTATATTAAAATATTTTATTTGCGTATTCACATCTCCCAGAGGTAACGTAGGGTGTTAGTGGTATGAGCGAGAGTACGCTGGCTTTCGTAAACTGCATAGGCATGGGGGACCCCGAGGTAGTCGCCGAGATACTCGAGATGCTACTGGAGAAGGGCGCATTGACCGCCAGGCAAGCCTCAGAAGAGATGGGAGTAAGCTATCCACTCGTTCTAAGGGTCATAAACAATCTTTCCAACAGGGGCCTGGTGAAGACTAGTAAGCTAAAGGGCGAGCGCGGCAGGCCTAGGAAGCTAGTTACAATTGACAAAGAGAAAGTTGTCAGCATGATCGATGAGTGCATAAAGAAGTTGCAGGAGTTCAAGGAAGCCGTTGAGAAGGCCCCTGCGCCGGAGCAGGCCCAGGAAGCCTAGCATAGCGTTAAAACAGTATGAGTAAAGACATAAACGAAAACTACGGTTTTCAAGGCATCTTTTTATTTTAAATTGTAGTAACCCAGTTAACTTACCGGAAAATTACACTGATGCAAGCGGCTCTGCTAGCTCCCAGAGCTTCCGGTCGGGATTCCGTGCCTTCATGACTGCACTAGCCACGAGCACCCCCCTAGCCCCTAGCTCGACGGCTCTTTGTACATCGCTTGAGTCGGTGATTCCGGCGCCAGCCAGGACCGGCACATCGGCTACCCTCTTCACGGCCTCCACAGCGTCTGTTATTACTTCAGGCCTGGCCTTGGAGACCGGGATCCCTGTGCCTATTAGTTCGGGGGGCTCTACTGCTATCATTGTGGGCCTTAGGTGCGCGAGGCCCTCAGCTTCGCCGGGCGTGTCAGCGCAGACTAGACTCTCAAGGCCTGCATCCCTTAGCGCCTCCACGACTCTGGCTACGTCTCTGTATATCATTTTATGCTCGCTGTGATTGACGAGGGATCCTTTCACACCCGCATATTTTAGGGCTTGAGGCGGAATGAAGCCTGTATGGGCTCCAAAGCCTATTGGATCAACGTGTTGTACATAAACGTCCCCGTGTATCTCTACTATTCTACTTGCAATAATGGAGGGCACCGCTAGGATTACCCGAACTCCTAGTTTGCTGGTAATCTTAGCGGCTTCACTCGCCAGCTTTACGCCTACAGCTGTAAACGCTTGCTCGTACGCCTTGTAGTTAATGACTAGGATGCCTGCCATGGATCCTACACCTCTATGCATCCTTGCTTAGGGCTCATATACCCCGCTATTCACGCTTACCCTTTAGGAAATCGTTAAGGATGCAATTAATAATTAGGTTAAATTAAAAATTAGAGGAACGGGTTTTTAGGTTTACTCGTGTTCAGGGCCTGTGAGTTCCTCACTCCTCTTCAGCTTGGGCTGGTAGCCAAGGTCTGCCTTGACGAATCTATCCTTCAGCTTCTCAAGCACCTTAGGTAGGGTTGTGTACTCCATCTCTTCTGGGCCTAGCCTGTGTGGCATGAAGGGTCCGTGGCGTCTTAGGTACTCGGCGACCTGCTGTGCGAGCCTCCTCGTCTCGTCGAAGGCTACATCGTCGAAGAGGTCTGCTGGCCCGATGAGTTCTCCGTTCTTTATCTGGAAGCCTAGTGCTACGACCCTAGGGGGCCCGTCGAACCTCGTGCACTTGGCATCCTTCAGGCCAACAGGCATCAAGGGCCCGTGGTGGCTGCCCCTCATCCATCCAGCCACTAGGTGTGGGAAGCTGAATGCCTCCAGTATCTCTCCTACGGCTGGGAAGCCGCTCTGCGCCCTCACTATCATTACTGGGTCGTCCTTACCAACGTATTTACCTGCTATTAGGTTGAGCCTCTCACTGCTAACGACTGCACCTATTTCTCCATCGCTCTTCCTGTAGACCCTTTTTATCACGTACCTTCCAGGTGTTCCAATTAGCGCTAGTAGGTCGTATAGCTCCTCGGGGGTATTGAGTTTGACCATTCTTCCCTCGTAGACATCCAGTACTTCGAATACGAAGCCATCGTGCATCCTCGGGTCTATTACGAGGCCTGCCGTGTTGAATGGGTCAGCGAATATCTTGTATAGGGGCAGGTTGAAGGCGCCTGGCTCGGTTTTATCGGCCATGAATACTATTACGGGCTCCGCTGGCCTCTCCACGAATTCCATCTCGGCTACTCCTGGGCCCATCCCCCTGACGTTGCCGCTAAAGGCGTCGCTAAGGAGATCCTGGCCCGCAGCATATAGGCCGAGTTCTTTTGCTACTTTGGTTGCCTCTTTGAACGCGTTCCATGCTAGCTCGTGTATCTCCGGGCTGTCCACTCCCTTGAAGTGAGTCATTATTAACTGCAGGTCGTCCCCTACATGCGTTACGTAGAAGCTCTTGATCACGCCCTTCCTCTTAGCCTCGGCTAACACCCTACTAGCAGCCAGGATGGTATCAGGGTGGACCTTGTGGTGGCCTGCAATGCTACCTATGTCAGCCTTAATTACGCTTATGGTAACCTTCTGCCCGGCCATCCCTCTATTCACCCCATACTCTTCTCTAGGGGAGGCTGGGGTCTAAGTTTTACGCTTAATCCGCTCCAGCCCGCTAGAGGCTAGCCTGGGTGAACCGCCACGCCGGTAACATCTGCGCTAAGGGAGCTAGAGGGACTCCTCGGGAAGAGTAAAGTCGTCACAGACGAGGCCGTCGTCAGGTTATATTCCAGGGACCCAATAGGCCTGGAGGGCCACGCGTCAGCCGTTGTACTCCCTGAGAGCGTCAAGGATCTATCAGTGATAGCCAGGTGGGCGTACAAGCACGAGGTGCCAATCTACCCTGAGGGATCCTCCACAGAGCTCACGGGCTCGAGCATCCCCGAGGCTGGGGGAGTCGTTGTCAGCTTCCAGTTTATGAGAAGGATCCGGGAGGTGAACATTGTCGACGGATACGTAATTGCTGAGGCCGGAGTGAGGCTGGCAGAGCTTGACGCTGTACTAGAGCCCAAGGGCTACATGTTCCCCGTTGACCCCGCCAGCTGGCGTGCCGCTACTGTGGGGGGCGTTGTGAACACGGGCGCCGGAGGCATGAGGGGCGCCCGGTACGGCACTATGAGAGAGTGGGTTTCAGGCCTAACAATAGTACTTCCGGACCAGCGGGGCACAATACTTCGGATAGGTTGCAAGACAAGCAAGTGCCGCCAGGGTTACGACCTAGTAAGGCTTATAGTGGGCAGCGAGGGTACACTCGCCCTAGTCGCCGACGCCACGCTTAGAATAACCCCTAGACCGGAGAATCTAGTTGGAATGCTCGCCTTCTTCAAGTCAGTCGAGGACCTAATGGGCGCAGTCGTCGACTATAAATCAATGGGTCTGCAACCCTACATAATGGAGTTTATGGACTCCAAAACGGTCTCGATAGCTGGCTCCTCCCTTGAGGGAGCCCCCGTAGAGAATGGAGACGCGCTCATAGTAGCGCTGGAAGCGCCCAGGGAGGCAGCTAGTAGATTCGAGGCTCTACTCAGGAACGTGGCGCTGAGGAGGAGAGCCTTCAAGGTATACACTGCCAGGTCGACCAGCGAGATAGAAGCCATGGGCCTCATGGAGTTGAGGAGGCGCTTCTTCCCGGCTAGTCTGGAGTATGCCAGGAGGAAGATTGGCAAGCCAGGGAGCAGAGTTATGGTTCTCATCGAGGACATAGCTGTTCCCCCAAGCAAGCTGCCAGAGGCCGTCAAGGCGATAAGGCGGTCCGCGGAGGAGAAGGGTTTAGAAGTAGTGATAGGAGGACACGTTGGCGACGGCAACCTCCACCCTGAGACATGGTTCGATCCCGGTGATAGGGAATGGGTATCTAGGGTTGAAGCCTGGTTCGAGGACGTAATGAAGATCGCCCTCGAGCTAGGAGGCACAGTGAGCGCAGAGCACGGTATAGGCAAGGTTAAGAGGAGAGGCCTAGAGATGGAGCTTGAACGCCTGGGATCCCTTAGAGCACTCGAGATAATGGCCCAGATAAAGAGGATCTTCGACCCGAAGGGGATCCTCAACCCAGGAAAGGTGATATAGGCATGCATGACAGCCGCGATTCTATAGCGTACATCGTAGAGGAGACTTCCAAGTGCTATTACTGCGGCTTCTGCGAGCCAGCATGCCCTACTCTTAGAGTGGTCCCCCTCAGGAGCACTGGGCCGCGAGGCCGCGTCAACCTCGCCCGAATGCTGGTCCACGGGATCGTCACGGACGGCCTAATTGAAGGCTTGTACTCTTGCCTCCTCTGTGCGGCCTGTATGCCCTATTGTCCTGCAAGACTCGACATAGTCGGTGTCATCAGGGAGGCACGCCGGCTGATAGCATCTAGCCCCGGACTATCTTCCTCACGGCTTCAAGTGCTAACTCGGCGTGCTTCTCGGCAGGCCTAACCCCCTTAATGACCTCCCTTACGATGCCATCCCCGTCTATAACGAATGTGACCCTCTCAGCGCTTAGGCTACGGGAGCCCCTGCGTAGGACTCCGTATTCCCTAGCAACGCTACCGTCGACGTCGGAGAGGAGTTTGAACTTTAACCCAAGCTTCTCGGCGAAGCGAGCGTTCTTCTCTACAGGATCCGTGCTCACGCCTAGAATTATGGCTCCCAGTCTCTCAAACTCTTCTATCAACTCGTTGAAGCGGATAGCTTCTCTCGTACACCCTGAAGTCATAGCTCTAGGATAGAAGTAGAGGACCACAGGCCTGCCCCTGAGAGAGGAGAGCTTTACACTACCACCGTCATGCGATGGTAACTCAAAGTCCGGCGCAGGGGATCCCACTTCGACCACGAAGCAACACCGTCTAGCAAGCCACGCTCCACACGCCTAAAATCACCGTAGCCAGTAAAAGCCTGGATTCTTCACTAGAAGACCCCCAAGCTGATATCCCCCTAATTGTTATAATATTAAGAAGAGGCCGCGGATGAGGCAACGGCCGTGAGTAGACCCTATGGGGGTGACTTGCCGTGTTTAAGCCGACGCGGTCCTCCGGGAATCCATTCTTAGTTGATGCGTTTTAGACTAAGTGGCCTAGGTTCACGGGTAGCCTTGGAGCATAGCCTATGAGCTTCTTAACAGGCTCTTCGAGTTTCGAGGCTTCTGATTCAACCACGTCAGCGGCCTCCAATGCGCTAGCTGCCTCCACGCCCCTGAGGTCTCTACGCTCCCGTTTGGCATAGTCGTAAACCCTCAGGGTAACCTTACCCTCAACGGCCTCCTTCTTACCTATGAACACCGTGATCGGGGGCTTGACCGTGTATTCTATCCTCCTAATCTCCCCGGAGAGGCTGGTCTTAGTGGTCTCTAATAGAGCTACTCTCAAACTTCTGGATTTCAGTTCCTCCACGAGGCTCCTAGCCTTCTCTATAACAAGGGAGTCAACGGAGTCGTCGCCAGTCTCTATGGCTACAACGAGTACTTGAAGCGGCGCCAGAGTGAATGGTAGCCTGCCCTTAACGTGTTCGAGGTATATTCCCAGGAATCTCTCTATGGAACCCAAGAGCGCTCTGTGTATTATGTAGACCTCTGAGGCGCCATGCACCTCTTTTACTAGATCGTATAGCTTGAACCTTCTAGGCAGGTTAAAGTCGAATTGAACCGTGCCAGCCTGCCATTCCTTAACGATACCAGCCTCCTCGACTCTCATTATCACGTCTATCTTCGGTCCGTAGAAGGCTGCTTCGCCCTCCTCTATGACGTAGTCAAGGCCGAAGTCTCTCTTTATCCTCTTAGCAGCCTCCTCGAGTATACTCTCAGCAGCCTCCCACTCCTCCCTTGTCCCCATGAACTCGGTGCCTATAAGGCTCTTGTCGGAGAAGCTGAGGCTGAGAGTTACAGTGTCTTTATTGACTGGTAGCCCAAATAGTAGCTCATAGACCATCTTCATTTCCTCGATTACTCTGAAGACTGCCTCGACAGCCTCGTCCCTCGGGGCTATTATATGCGCGTCGTCCTGGGTGAACCCCCTAACTCTTAGGAGTCCATAAAGGCTTCCGCTAGGCTCGTACCTGTGCACCCTGCCGACTTCGAATATCTTGAAAGGTAGGGGAACCTTGTTCCTATATCTAGCGATCTCGTGCATAAAGATGAGTATGTGATACGGACAGTTCATGGGTTTTATAGCGTATTCATGGCCCTCAATGTCGAAGAGGAACATGTTCTTCCTATAGAAACTGAGGTGACCCGAGACCTCGAAGAGGTTGCTGCTCGCTATTATCGGAGTCTCCGCCACGAAGTATCCTCTTTTAACGTGGAACTTCACTAAGATTTCGGTGAGAATACTCCTGTAGACCCCACCTCCCAGGCTGAAGAGCGGCACGCCAGCACCCGTGAAGGCGCCAAACTCGCGGCCGAAGCCTGGCACGCTAGAGTCAGGCTTTACGACAAGGTCCAAGTCGTAAGCATAGTCCATGTGAGTTTTCTCCTGCTGCTCCTTACCCCCCGGCAGGCCAGAGCACCCCACTAGCCAGGCCTCGTAGGCGTCGCTTCGAGTTTAAGAGGCCCAACTAGTGCCCAGTTAACATGCGATGATGAGTGGTGACGGCTGCCTCCCCGCCCCTCTTCAGGAGAGGCGGGGGATGGGCGTATGTCACCCTCGCTGAGCAGCAACTAATACCTCGTTCTCTTCATGATTCCCTTCACCACCATTCATTTAGATAGTAAGCGTAGCCTGTGGAGCGTCACATCTTCAAGATCAGACGGCGAGCAATGACCGTTAGACTCCCACAAAAACTCGCCGGATAAGCCTAGACTATGCAATGCCTCCTCAACTAGCTCCTTGTCTCGGGAGGCTAAGATAACGGCCTCGTATGGCTCCGCAGCCCTGACGGCGTCGCGAGCCTGCCTCTCTTTAGCCATATAAAGTAGGAAGTGTATATTGTCGTCTCTAACCCTCACTGTTCCCAACTCCTTGTCCTCTAGCACATAAACGTACGCCAGGGCCGCCCTGCATAGGTTAAGCTTACCCGCTGGCAAGAACGCTGCAATGACCCCTGGTGGGATTTTCTCTGCTATCTGCTTAACTTCCTCGCGAGTCAACCTCTTTGGGAGAAGGGCTGCCGCCACGTAAACGTTAATGCCGACTACATCGAATACGGCTGCTCCCATCAATCGAGGTATCAACCCTGTGCTTCTATCTCCTTCTTTACCTCGCGCTTCTCCCAAGGGAATACCACCCATTTATCGGTCGTCCTGGAGTAATAGTCTGGCACTAACTTCGTCCAGGGTTTAATGAATAGCGTGGCGGATCTGACGCTCCTAGGGCCATAAAGTGTTATAGCGTTAAGGGCGAGCTGTAGGGTGAGCCCTGTGTCGCTTATATCATCAACTACAAGCACGTTCTTCCCGAAGACGTCCGCTATTAAAGGCTGCTTTAAGTAGGGCTTATCGCGCCTTACGCCTACGCCTTTATAGAGTTTAACTTCCATGACACCCATCTCCCCGACTCCTAACTCATCGGCAAGGAGCCTAGCTGGTATTATCCCTCCACGCAGTATGCCAACTATGATGTCGGGCTTGAATCCTGAGTCGACTATTTTCTTAGCAAGCTCAGAGCTAGCTTCCTCGATCTCATCCCAGGTTACATATAGAAACTTCTCGGAAGCGCCTCCGCCGTGATTGACGGGAAGTATGACAACCTTCTCGGCTGGCCCTGGCTCTTTGAGTCTATAATCAACTCCGTCGACAAAGACTAGATAGCCTGCCTCCGGCTCTCCATTCTCATTTAGGACCGACCTCAGCCCAGGGAACATTTCCCTAAGTTTTCTCAACGCCTCCCTCCAGTCCTCGGCTTCAATTTCAACCTCCTTCCGGCCTCCAGCCTCCTCTCTAAGCCCAGCGAGGAGTACAACCTTGACTATTCTCTTCTGCCCAGCTGCTTGATCCAAAGCCTCCCCCCACGTGTGCAGAGGCTAAAGGGGGTGTTATCAACGTGGCTTCAGCGCAACCAACCTTTTAAAGGGTGGTATTACTCGGACTCTTCTCCTTCCTCCAGCTTAGCCTGCTTCATCCTTATCTTAACTAAGTGCGTGATGTAGCCAGCTATCTGGTTCCTTAGCTTCTTCGATTTATACTCTATCAGCTGGCTGACAATTTTCTTGTTGTGCTCGAAGTCCCTCGTGAATAGGTCTGGGTACATTTCTAGAAGCTTCCGGGCGGTCCTCTTCACCAGTGTCGTCCTTACCTTACCCAAACTCCCACCGCGTCTGCGCCGGGGCGGCCGGGTGCTATATAACCACCACTCACCGAAACGTTTATATAGAAGTGGTCTTACTTAGGAGGTGTGGAGTCTGAAGTAGAAGGGGTGACATGAATGGCTATGCAGCCTATGGAGCCCACTGGGATCCCGGTAATAATTCTCAAGGAGGGTACTCAGAGAACTTACGGTAGGGAGGCTGTTAGGAGCAATATAATGGCGGTCAGGGCTATCGCGGAGATCCTAAAGACTACTTATGGCCCCAAGGGCATGGACAAGATGCTAGTTGACAGCCTCGGAGACATCACTATAACAAACGATGGAGCCACCATTCTAGACAAAATGGAGATCCAGCATCCAGCCGCTAAGATGCTCGTACAGATAGCTAAAGGCCAGGACGAGGAGGCTGGAGACGGCACTAAGACCGCGGTCATCTTCGCCGGAGAGCTGCTCAGGGAAGCCGAAAAGCTCCTCGACAAGAACATACACCCAACCATTATAATCGAGGGCTTCAAGAAGGCTCTCCACAAGGCGCTTGAAGTGCTCGACGAGATTTCCGAGCCCGTAGACATAAACGACGACGAGAAACTCATTAAGGTAGCATTAACCAGCCTGAACAGCAAGGCTGTCAAGGACGCTAAGGAGCACCTAGCCAAGATCGCCGTGGAAACTGTGAGGGCCATAGCGGAGCAGAGGGACGGCCGCTGGTACGTCGACCTCAACAACGTACAGATAATCAAGAAGCATGGAGGCAGCCTCTTTGACACCACGCTGGTCAGAGGCATCGTATTGGACAAGGAGGTAGTCCACCCAG
>JALURD010000119.1 GCA_027057815.1 Acidilobaceae archaeon
AATTGTAGTTTTAATAATGGGTTTAGCCTTAAGACGTTGGGTGGGAAGGCTCGCGGGACCCCTTAGCGATTCACCCTGTTGAGGTCTTGAGGAACAGTAAGATCAGGGAGGCCTCGGAGGCTAGCGGGTGCTACCCTATCTTGGTGTATACCCTCTCCTTGACCTTGCCCGCCCTTATAGCGTGGAGGGCATCTGCGGCCAGCTCGAGGGCTCTCCGATAAGTCTTGGAGACTCCTACACCCGCCTTGAGGTCTCCGTACTTGACGGCCTCCCAGACCAGGTCATAGGTGGAGTCCACGGGTAGAACTATAAGGAGGTTGTCCCCACCCAGGTACTGAACCATGGCGCCAGCCTGAGCCAGCCTTCCCCCTATCCTCTCAACAAGCTCAACTATCATCCTGTAGGCCTTGTAGGCCCCGAGCTTCAGCGTTAGATCCGTGACGTTGTTTAAGTCTACATGTGCGACTGCAGCTGCCTCGCCGTTTCTGCACTCCTCATATTCGACTTTCCCGGGGGCCGCGTCCTGGAGCAAGTTGAACGCGGCCTCCTCAGCCGAGAGGGGAGTTGAGCTGCAGGCGCTCCCCATCCTAACAGGCACAGGACTCTCCGAAGCAGCCGCTTTGAGGATCCTCCTCAGGCCGAGGAGGTCCACGTTACTGGAGAGTATGAGCATGAAGTCGTACCTCGTGGGTAGGACGAAGGCGCCATGCTTAGCCGCCTCATCCTGGACCTTAGCGTAGAGCCTAGCCTGTGTGACCTGGATTCTCCACTCCCTGTCAGGGCCCAGGCTCTCGGTCCACTCCCTGTACCCCATCAGCTCGAGCACGCTGATCCTCGATGCAAGCTCGGGCACTACATGGCACCTCCCATAGTGGGAGACGCTCTCCCCTGGGGTTGCTCGAGACGCTCAATGGCACCGGCGTGCCAGGCAAATATTAAAAGTTAGCATAAACGCATGGACGCTAGATAGTTAAGGCCTAGTGGCCGGTAATCTCTTAATTGGTTCTGGTAATAGATCCCATAGATCCAGCCTTGTGAGCGTTGCCGCCGTCGGTACACCTTCAAGGCTCCAGCCTCTAGCTACGTAGTACTCGCTCCTCATAGCTTTGAACTTTTCCTCGTCCACTACTTCGCCTTTGCTGGGTCCATCGCTTATAGGCTCCTTCTTAAGCCTGTCGGGTAGGTCGTCGTCTCGGAGCGGGTTCAGGCTCATCCAGAGGTTGGCTAGCCTCTCGAGGTTCACAATCCTCTCCCCTGCTACTAGGAGGTCGCCCGGTGAAGCTTCTATGCCCGTGACGGCGCTCCATAGGGGGGCCACGTTCTCGGGTAAAAGGGTGGCTCTGGAGAACTTGCATATACCCGTCGCGTCGTAGAAGGCCATGAGGTCCTCTAGGTCCTTGACGAGCACGCCCTTACCCCGGTACTCAAGCCTGTCGACGTCTCTGAACCTCCAGAGCCTCCCCGGGATCTCCACGGCGTATGCTCCGCTTGTTAGGTGATCGGCTCCTCTGCTGGATACCGCGTAGCCTAGAGCCATGCCCTTTAGTCCTCTGGCGTCGTAGGCTGGCGGCTCCATGCCCTTGACGTGGATGGCCAACTCGCCTCCCCTGCCGAGCTTCTCCACGGCCCTCTTGGTACCGTCGGCCAGGAGTGATCCCAGCTCCCCCCTCCTGTATGCCATGTCCTCCATGAGCCTTGCTATGGCCTCAACATCACCCCACCTCGGGGCCCCCTCCAGGATGCCCTCCTCACCCGCGTGGATCGCCCAGGCTATGGTTGCCCCCACGCTTATGGTGTCGAATCCCAGCTCGTCGGCGAGGTGGTTCAGGTATGCTACGTCTTCAACATCGCATATACCCACGTCGGTCCCTAGCCCGTAGACAGTCTCGTACTCTGGCCCGTCAACCCTCACCCCGCGGGCCTCAATGACCTGGCTGCACGGGCGGCCACACCCGATGCAAGGGTTGCGCGACACCCTAAGCCGGGGAGCGAACTTGGAGAGGCTGTCGTGAGCGGCCTTAGGGTCTCTACACCATGACAGGGTGCTCCTCTTCCAGTTGAGGCTCGGTATGACTCCGAGGGCTATGTTCGTGTACTCAAGCATCCTAGGGGTGCCGTACTCCACTAGGGCCTTGCTCGCCTGGTGCTCGTGCGTCTTCTTGTTGAGCTCCCTTGCAATCCTGCGAGCATCGCTGGGCGATACTGGCAATGGGCTTTTGGAGCCCTTGACTAGTATAGCCTTGAGTCTCTTGGAGCCCATGACGGCTCCCAGTCCATTCCTTCCCGCTTGCCTCCCGTTGGCGTCAATCATTGCTATGGCTGAGAGGTTCTCGCCAGCCGGGCCTATGATAGCGTCTGCATACCCCTTGTACTTGCCCGAGAGCTTAGCCCTAGCCTCCCCAATTCTCAGGCCCCACAGGTCATGGGCGCTCTCGACCCTCATGCCATCACGGTCGAGGACTAGAACCCCGGGCTCTTCGAGGGATCCCGTGACTGCCAGGAAATCGTAGCCTAGCCTGCGGATCTCCCATCCTATCCTACCGCCAGCAACACTCCTACCCATGAGCCCGGTCTGGGGGCTCCTAGCGGCGAAGGTGGTCTTGCTCGCCGTGCTGAGGGGGCTACCCACGAGCCCCCCGGCGGCTATGACTAGGGGGTTGCTGGGTGAGAGGGGCTCGGGCGGCTCACCGAGGCGCGCCGCTAGCTGGAGCCAGGCGTAGACCGCCAACCCCCTACCGCCCAGTAGAAGCTTGTAGACTCCGGCAGGCACCTCAACTTCCCGAGCTTTCGATGCATCTCTACCATCCAGCTCCACGACTAGGCCCTTGAGCCAGAACCAGCCCGGCAAGACTCCCGGTCACCCCGAGTACATACTAGTGATTGTGGCGGGTTAATTGTGGGAGCATGCATGGAGGCTATACTCTGATAACCTCCCAGCCCAGAACTTCGGCTAGGGCCTTGAGTGCGTCGACGTGGTCGCCGTAAAACACTATAGTGTGGTTCCCCAGGGACTCCTCGATGAGTCTATTTACGTCCCCGTCGACTCTGACTATGATCTGGGTCCTGCACAGGTCGTCCCTGCCCACGTCGCCGTTGACTATCACACCCGTGCCAATCATGATGGCTGGCCTGGGCTCCAGGGCGATCCTCGTGAATGTCACCCTCTCCCCCTCCCTCAGCTTCCCCCTGATCGCGACGCTCCTACCCGTCTCGAAGTATGTGGTTAGAACGGACTCCCTCTCCACGGTCATGCTCGGGGGTACGGTGCAGTGTGAGAATAACACCGTAGAGTCCCGGCGGTCCACGACTGTAATGTTGGCCATGAAGCTTGGCTGGCCGGTGAGTAGGTAGACCACGAGCTTGGTCAGTACAGCCTCAACGTCTGCCTCGTAGTCTGCCGGGATCCCGTCGTCGCTCAGCAGGGCCACCCCGAGGTAAGGGCCCCAATCCCTCAGCCTCTCGACTAGCATGTCCCTGGCCTCAACCGCTAGAGCGGCCAAGCCGTGCCTCTCAACGATCCTCTTCATGGCCAGGTACAGCCTAACAGCCTTCTCGAGGTCCCCGTCGCTCACCTCGACCCTGCCGAACCTAGCCTTCAGGCTATCGACCAGCCTAAGCACCTCCTCAGCCGGGACGTTCTGGGCCTCGGCTAGTAGGTCATCCCACTTTATGGCGACGACTTTGACCCCGACCACCTTCTCCACTATAGAGGGGTCCGGCACGTTGAGGAGCCAAGGCTCCGGCTTACCCGCCACGCCCAGGCGGAGCCCCCTCAGTTTCGACGCAGCCACAGCAGCCCTAGCGAATGAGTTCAGGACCCCCACGAAGTCACCCGTCGAGCCGTACGCTACGAAGGCCCGACTCCCTCTCCTTTTGATGGCGGCGACAGCCTCCCTGAGGGAAGCCAGCGCATTATACTTCATATGGGCGAAGAGCAGGAGAGGCCCCCCATATGCCTCCCTGGCCCTCAGCAGGATCCGGTCAGTCCCGCCTGTACAAGCGTAAACCGCCACTCCGGCAGCATCGGCACCTTTAATCAGGCTCTCAACATCGCTAGGCGCCGTGGCCACGCCAGCGACTTCGACGATGTCGCCCAGGTCCGCCAGGGACTCCTTGAGCCCCCCTAGAAGCTCCTTGCCCCGCTCAACCTCCCAGTCAAGAGGCGCTGCAGCCACGATAACCCTAACCGGGCCAGTCAAGCAAGACCCCCCCCGGGGTTCTATTCAATAGGTTATTCGCTAGCGAGCTAAAAATTACGCCGAAGGCTGTAGGTGTATTCTCTGTGCAGGTTTCGACCTCCGGCGGCGCGGGATTGATGCTTTATAGGCGTGGTTTATGTGCAATACTTCGTGGGTGTGGTTTTTGGCGTCAGATGCAATAACTATTACAGTGCGGCTCCCTCGCAGGGTTGCA
>JALURD010000120.1 GCA_027057815.1 Acidilobaceae archaeon
AGTAGGAAATTCTACTTCCTCGACGGCCCACCTTACACTTCCTCTAAAGAGATACACATAGGCACGGGCTGGAACAAGGTCATCAAGGATGTATTTATAAGATATTATAGAATGAAAGGCTTCGATGTATGGGATAAACCAGGCTTTGATACTCATGGATTGCCTATTGAGGTTCAGATAGAAAAAAGAATAGGTATAAAAACTAAAAAGGAAATTATAGAAAAGATAGGTATAGCGCGTTTTGTTGAGGCATGCAGAAACTTCGCCAAGGAGAACATGAAAGGTCAGATAGAGCAGTTTAAAGATTTAGGTGTATGGATGGACTGGAGTGATCCCTACATTACTTTTGAGGATTATTACATAGAGTCGGGCTGGTGGCTCATAAAGAAAGCGTGGGAGAAAGGTTTACTTGATAGGGACCTCCTCGTTGTGCACTGGTGCCCTAGGTGTGAGACAACTCTGGCAGACTATGAGGTCTCAGAGTACAAGATGCTAAAAGACCCTTCAATTTATGTCAAGTTTAAAGTCAAAGGGAAGGAGAACGAATACCTTTTAATCTGGACCACTACGCCATGGACCCTTCCAGCTAACGCGTTTGTAATGGCACACCCAGACATAAAGTATGCAAAAGTCAGAGTGGGTAACGAGGTATTAATCATGGCGGAAAAGAGAGTAGAACCCGTTATGAGCCAGGCCGGAATAACTGATTATGAAGTAATTGATGTATTTGAAGGAAAAGAACTAGATGGTGTAGAATACATTCACCCTCTCGCAGAGCTAGTTGAGGCTCAAAAAGAGCTGTCTAAATACCACAAAGTAGTCATGGCACCTGAAGGTGTTACTGAATATGAGGGAACAGGATTAGTTCACTCAGCTCCTGGCCATGGAGATGTTGATTACCAGGTTGCAAAGAGGATAGGTGTACCCATCATAAGCCTTGTAGGAGACAATGGCCTTATGACCAAGGAAGCCGGAAAGTATGCGGGTTTACACTTCCGCAACCAGGCTAATGAGGAGATAATCAAAGACCTGAAAGAGAAGGGAGCCCTGTTCCACGCTAGCTGGATTGTTCATAGATACCCAGTATGCTGGAGGTGTAAGACTCCATTACTATTGAGGGCTACAACACAGTGGGTGATTAGGGTCTCTAAGTTAAAGGACGCAATGCTTAGAGAAGCCGACAGAGTCGAGTGGAAGCCAGCCTGGGCCAAGACTAGATACGTCAACCTGCTTAAGGATCTAAGAGACTGGATCATTAGTAGACAACGTTTCTGGGGCACGCCTCTACCAATATGGATATGCGAAAAATGCGGTCACATCCACGTAGTCGGCAGCATTAAGGAGTTAGAAGATCTTTCGGGTACAAAGCCCAAGGATCTTCATAGACCATGGGTTGACGAGATCACATTCAAGTGCCCGAAGTGTGGAGGCACAATGAAGAGAGTGCCGGACGTCGCAGACGTATGGTTCGACAGCGGTATAGCGTTCTATGCAAGCTTAGGTTACCCTGCTAGGAAGGACCTATGGGAGAAACTGAAGCCTGTAGACTTCATAACTGAGGGTCACGATCAAATAAGGGGATGGTTCTTCAGTCTAATGAGAAGCGGCGTGATAGGGTTTGAACAAACACCCTATAGGAGGGTGCTCGTCCACGGCTTCGTGCTAGACGAGCAGGGCAGAGAAATGCACAAGAGTCTAGGTAACTACGTGCCTCTGAGCGAACTTTTACAGAAGGTACCACGCGACATAGTAAGGATTTGGGTCATGCAAAACACCACGTGGGAAGATCTAAGGTTCTCCTGGAAGGGACTCTCACAAATGGAGAGGGACTTCAGAATTATTTGGAACGTATTCGCCTTCGCGGACCTCTACATGTCGCTCGACGGCTTCGACCCCACCCAATACAGCCTCGCTGATGTAGAACTTGAGACTGAAGATCGCTGGATACTCTCAAGGCTAAACAGGCTAGTAAAGGAATACCATAAACTCATGGAAGCCATGGAAGCCTTTGAGGCAGCTAGAAAACTAGTAGAATTCATAATCGAGGATGTCAGCCACTGGTACATTAGACTAATAAGGAGGAGAGTCTGGGTTGAAGAGAATACGCCAAGCAAGATAGCAGCTTACACGACATTATACACCGTTTTAAAGACTTGGACCCTCCTTGCGGCACCATTCATTCCACACTTTACTGAATTCGTCTACCAGAAAATGTTCAGAGACGCAGAAGACGGCCCCATAAGCGTCCACTTGCTGAATCTCCCAGAACCCGACGAGAGCCTCATAGACGACAGACTAGAAAAACACATGAATATAATCAAGTCCATAGCTGAGGCTGCGCTTGCAGCGAGGATGAACGCTGGCATTAAGCTCAGGAGGCCTGTTAAGAAGTTAATTATAACTCCATCAAACAACGAGGTTATAGAGGCCGTAAAGACTCTCGAAAAGATATTAATTGACGTGGTTAACGCTAAGGAGGTGGAGATAGTAGGGCCTGAGTTCTTCGAGAAAGCAAAGCTATACAAGCTAGAGCCTAACTATAGTGAGATAGGACCGCAATTCAAGAAACTGACTAAACAAATTGTAGAACTCATAAACACACGCCAAGATGAGATAGCAAAAGCCATCGTGGAGAAAGGCTACTACGAAACTATCATCGGAAATACACCCATACGCCTAGAGGTCAGGCACGTAAAGGTGAGAGCTGAGTACCCCGAATGGCTTTCAGTAAAAGACAGCGATTATGGCCTAGTCGGCATAGACCTCAGGCTCTCTAAAGATGAAATACTTGAGGGTCTAGCTAGGGAATTGGTCAGAAGAATACAGTTCATGAGGAAAGAAGCAGGCTATAGTGTAAGTGACTATATAAAGGCGTACATAAATACCGATGACAAAGAAATACTGGAAGCCATTAAGAAGTTTGAGAAATACATAATGGAAGAGACTAGATCAGTCGAAATAGTAATTGGCAGTGGAGGGGAGACTGTAAAGGAATGGGACATTGACGGCGCAACAGTTAAGATTGGCATTAAGAGGGTTAAGCGTTAACCGGCGTTTCCTGTAATCCTTTCTATCCATGTATAGAAGTCTTCGATCTCAACGTTTAAAGCTTCATGAACGCCTACAATGCTTATTGCGCCCTCTTCCATGAGCTTTATCGCCTCTTCTCTAGCTAGGCCTCTTTGGGCCAAGTAGAATAGTACATCATCGGGTGGCGGAGCTACTATGGTAGCGTGCCTAGCGTTTTTTACATTACCTGTCTCGACCTCGAGTACTGGCACACTTACTGCGGTAGACTCATTATCTACGATCATGAATGCTGATTCCACCTCTGCCTGAGACCACTCTGCAGTTGATGTTATCCTAGCGCTTCCTCTATGAACTGCGAATGCACCTTTTTCGGATACACCTCGATGAATTATTATCCCTGCACTCTCTGCGCCTAAGTGTAGCGTGTTTGTGATTAAGTCGGACCTCACTTCCCCTCTAGCTATAGTTGATGCCCTGATTTGGGCGTTGGACTCCCTCCCTTTGAGAACTGTGTCAAGTTTGACATGGGTCATTTCTCCTGGCATGATTAGTATTCTTTCAGTAATCGACGCACTATTTTCTAGTTTAATTAAGCCCGTAGTGTATGACGGACCTTTATCGGCAACGATTAAGGTCAGGTCTAGAACAGCGTTTTCTTCTACTGAAACGCTAAGGGATCTCGTTGAAATACCTCTGCTAGGTGTTGACTCGAGCACCACTACTTTTGTTTTTGACCCTGTTGGGACACGTATTTCCACGTGATGTCCTGAATATCCCTCTCCTCCCGCTAAGATTATCATGTAGCTACCGGGCTCGTCGATAGCGACTCCATCATACCATTTTAGCGCATGTAATGCAGCCATTCTACCATCTATCGGTAAATTCCAGTAAGTTAGATTTTTCCTTGTTATGTATTTACCTTTAGTTAGTTTGTAGTCGCCGGGAGCGCCCATGAAGACATCTACCTTCTCCCAGCTAATCCCAGGAGGCAGTATCGGTTTCTCGGTCTTCTCCGCTGGCTCTATCGTCTCGACTTTTTGCAGTGCTTTCCAGTTGGTATAATAGGGTATCACGGGCGAGTCTTTCAAGTCCTGGTATGCTAGCTTTAATGCAAGCTCTTTCACTTGATCCCAGGTGTACCTGGGAAGTTCTTTACCCAACCCCGCCGAGCTTTGAGAACTCAATTTCTATCACCCTCCTTAAGACATTAGCGTACTCAAAGGGTAGCTCAGTCATTATTTCGTCTAGGAAGCCCAGAACAAGCATACTAAGTGCTTCACCCTCCTCCAAGCCTCTCTGCATCAAGTAGAAGAGCTGTTCCTCCCCTAATCTTCCTGTGACTGCCTCATGGGTCACCTGCGCTGTTGGCTCTTCTACCTGGTTGTGGGGGTATGTGTATGCATAACTCTTGCCATCAAGTATTAGGCTCTGACATTCAACGTGACTCCTAGCGTTCCGAGCTCCTCTCGGTATCCTGATTAACCCTCTGTAAATGTTTATGCCACCGTCCACGCTGATACTCTTGTTAATAATGCGACTCTTAGTTTCGGGTGCTAGGTGTATCATCTTGGAGCCCGTATCCTTAATGTAAGGTCCCTTAGCTAACTGCACGACAACGCTTGTACTAGAGGATCCCCTCCCTTTTAGGATAGTTGAAGGGTACACATAGGTTATCTTGCTGCCGATGCTCCCCTCGATCCAGTCTATTCTGGCCCCTTCTTCTGCTATTCCTCTCTTATTGTTGAAGTTTATTACGTTTCTACTCCAGTTCTGTATCGTTGTGAATTTTATGGTTGCATTCTTATGAGCGTAAAGCTCGACCATTCCATCGTGGAAACTATACGTTTTATACATTGGCGCGCTACATCCCTCAATGAAGTGCACGTAGCTTCCCTCATCAGCCACAATTAGCGTGTGCTCGAACTGAGCCTCCAACTCTTTACCTATCAGGAAGAACGCTTCTATTGGCTCGTATATCTTAACGCCTGGAGGGACATAAACAAATGCACCTCCACTCCATAGGGCGACGTGCAGAGCGGCGAACTTGTGGTCACTTGGCGGGAATATACGTGCAAAGTACTTCTTCACCAGGTCCGGGTACTTTCTTACAGCCTCTTCCATGGGGAGCATTATAACGCCTTTCTTCTCAAGAAACTCCTTTGTCTTATGATACACGGTCTCGCTGTCAAACTGTACGTTAAGGCCTGCCAGGATTTTCGCTTCCAGCTCTGGGATCCCGAGCTTCTCATAGTACTCCCTTATCTCTTTTGGCAGGTCATCCCAGCTTGTCGCTACGCCGCTAACGTCCGGTTTCACATAGTAAATTAAGTCGTCTAGGTCGATTTCTTCTATTCCCACAACCCACTTGGGAGTCGGGAGTTTTTCGAACAACTCTAAAGCTCTAAGTCTCAGTCTCCGCATCCAGTCAGGCTCCTTCTTTATCCTTGATATCTCCTCGACTAGGCTTCTGGAAATTTTACCCCTTATCTCGACAGCTGTAGGCGCAGGCTTGGCCCAGCCTAGGATTTCATCTGCCATACGTGCTGGCAGTATTCCCTCACGCTCTACGCCAGTTCTTGACATTACCTACTTCACCCCCCGCTCTCGTTTAAGAACTTGTAGCCCTCACTTTCGATGCGCCTGGCTAGCTCTGCCCCTCCCCTAGCTACTACCTTTCCTCCTGAGAGGACTGTTACAACATCAGGCTCCACGAACCTGAAAAGCCTAGCATAGTGTGTTATTACTAGTAGCGCTTTCCCATTCTTTCTCAGCTTGTCTATGATCTCAGCCACCTTTCTGACGCCATCTGCGTCGAGTCCCGAATCAGGCTCGTCTAGTACGATGACCTCAGGTTCGAGAATTAGGGCTTGAGCGACTTCCACTCTCTTCTTCTCCCCGCCGCTGAATCCAACGTTCAACTCTCTTGTAGCATAGACTGGAGTCAAACCAACTTCTTGAAGTGCTTGAATTACTTTCTTATAAAGTAAAGGATCCCCCTGACTCGTGATGGGTAACCCCTTCTTTTTATTATAAACCGCGTTGACTAGACTTAGAAGCCTAACGCCCGGTAAGGGGGGAGGCTCCTGAAAGCCTAGGAATATGCCTTTGAGTGCCCTCTCCTCGGGCTCTAGTTCCAGTATGTTTTCTCCATTAAGTAATATTACACCAGACTCGACAGTATATCCCGGCCTGCCAGCTATAGTGTAGGCTAATGTTGACTTGCCGCTACCGTTAGGACCCATAAGTGCGTGGACCTCGCCGGAGGATACCCTGAGACTCACTCCCTTGAGAACCTGACGGCCCTCTACACTGACCACGAGGTCGCGGACTTCAAGGGTTGCCAAGGGTACCATGCCCCCATTTAACACCGTTAAACGGAGTGGGTTGGGGAGCCTTTAAGTGTTAACACCTTACATTTATACTTGCCACGATAAGGGTGCTAGCAGCCTTGGAGAGTAGTGCTAAGTACAAGGTCACGCCGAGTGAAGTACATAAGTTCGTTTACTGCCCGCGACAATACTTCTTTGAGCACCACTTATCCAGAACTATGAGTTTGAGAGAGCAGGTTAGGCTTTTTCTCGGCAAACTATTCCATATAATCAAAAGTTTGACGAGTAAGATGAGGGGATACTCTGTTGAGGAGAAGGTTGTAGCTTTTGTTGGCAACATAAAAATAGTGGGCAGAGCTGACGCCCTTAAACTTGAAGGGGAAGCAGCAGAGGTTATTGAGAGGAAAAGCGGGAAAGCGCCTAGAAAGGGAGCCTGGGCTAGTGATGTTCTCCAAGCCGCCATATATGCTCTTACCCTTATTAGATCGGGGAGTGTAAGCAAGGCTAGAATTAAAATAGAATACCGAAATAAGGCCCATAGCTATGTCTTCAACGAAGACTTGGCAGCTATGGCTCTTAGGGTAATCGACGATCTAATCCTTGTTAAGTATCACGGCCTTGTACCATATCCTAGGAGAGGCCCCAGGAGATGTACAAAATGCCCCTTCAGGTCAGCTTGTGAGGAACTTGACAAAAGCCTAGAGGCCCCAGGAGAGGTGCTCGAGCCTGGCTCGTGGCTGGAAGGGATAGGTTTAATCCCACCAAACTCACCTGAAGCTCTGGGGCACAGCCTGCCCAGGCAGAGCAGCCATGAAGGCTGACCCAATATATGAGAAAGTTGTTGAGACCTACAAGGATGTACTTGGTAGTAGAGAACCTATTAGGAACCCCATCTTAGCTGTTAAAGTACTTGAACGCGAATTCAAGCTTCTTGTGAGCGAGAGGGTAGTAACACTTGTATATGCCGCCTTCATGAATGGTAGGCCGGTACTTTTCGAGGGTCCCCCAGGTACCGGGAAAACCGAAATAGGAGAAGCACTACTCGAGCTCTGGGCAGGCAAGAAGCCCTTTGTGCTTCCATGTAGTGAGAATTACGATGAATACAAGGTTATAGGAGACTTCCACCCACTCATAGCTATGAATAAGGGGTTCAATGAGGAGAGCTTCATACCAAGAACATTACTGGCTGCACTCCTGCTAGACACAGGCGTCCTTGTGGACGAGATCAGGAGGAGCAGCGAGGAATTCCAAAACATGCTCCTAGATATAGTCGACAAGAGGAGGATAATCGTGCCTGAGCTTAAGAGAGTCTTCCGGGCGAGAGGGCCGGGCTTCCAGGTAATCTTTACCAGCAACCCCGAGGACATAGCTCAAAACGAGCTGAGTGACGCGTTCCTCAGGAGAGTCGTTCGGGTAAAGTTCACTTATCCCCCAAGAGAAGTTGAGGCTAGAATACTTAAAGTCAGAGTCGACGGGCGCCCACAGATACCCTCAGGTCTGCGCGATCTTATGCTGGAAACTGTTAACAGACTTAGAAGGATGAGCCTCTCCCATAAGCCGGGTACAGCGGAGTTGGTCCTCTGGGCTAAGATGTCACAAAGCATAGCATCATTGAAAGGAGCAAGCGTTGTGAGCGTGTCGGATGCTATTGAAGCGGCCTCGAGCGTTCTCGTTAAGAGATTTGAAGACGAGGAAGTCGTTGAAAAAGTCGTCAAGGAGGTTTTCGGGTTTGAGGAGAGTTGAAGTATCGAAGCTCATCGAGGTACTCCCTGAAGTTTCCGAGAAACTAAGAGCCAACGGGTTTAAGGTAGGGACGTCTCAAGTTGTTGAAGCTGCAAGGCTTCTTGATACGTACGCCGCTCTTAAGAAATCTACTTATCTACCATTAGATGAAGCAGCATTCGTTGTAGCATCGGTCTTCGGCATACCTGGCAATATAGCCGTCGTTGCAGATGCTATTGATTCAGCCACACATAGTAATAACGTGAAAGAGAGGTTTGAGGCTATAGAGCGTGGAATAGCCGAGAAGCTAGAGAAAGCTGGCTTGAAGCCCGGTCAAAGAGTATCCAGGAAGAAGATTGCAGGTAAGGGTAAGGGTAGAAGGGAGAGGATAGCTGCATACCTCGACCTCAAAAGGATCGGAGTAATCAATAGGTTTCAGGGTGTAGAGAGGGTGGCTAACAGACACGAGATAGCCAAACTAGCCTGGCGACTCGCCTCGCTAGGCTATGAAAGCCTAGAGGAAGCCATCAAATCAACTAGACCCCTTCAGTCAGAGGATGACTTAGCCTTACAGGTTGACGCTGGCTTCACGTACTCTGGTGACCTGAAGCGGATCCCAACAAACGCATTACTAAAGCTTGCTAGGCGTGCCTCAGAGATGCGCCGGAGAAGGCTTCTTGAAGAGGTCGCTGAAGAACTAGCCAGGCGCATAAGGTCAGGTCAATCGGTAGATTCCGAGGCCTTAAAGTATCTAGACGAGGCAGGTCTACTGGGGCCCATGGAAGAGGCCGCAATACTAGCCCGGAGACCCGGCGATGTCGATGTGAGCCTTCTGACACCCACTGACATCGCTAGGCTGGCGTCTAGCCTAACTGAGGACAAGGCTGCTCAACTCGTAGCTAAGGCCTTGAGAGAGGCTAAAAGCGAAGAATATGCATGGTCCATATTAGAGAATGTTGACGTCCACTTGCTATGGGAAGTCGGAAGAAACCCCTTGAAAGGAGCCCGAAGGAAACTTCTCGAGGCAGCTGCTGAAGCGGCTAGAAGCCTCCGGGAGGCCGTCACCTACGCCGAAACAGGGCTTGAAGGCCATGCAGACATGGCTCAATATCTTGCTGAAAGCGCCATATCTAAGCTCGCCGGGATCCCTAAAGGCGTTGGCGGAGGCAAATTAACCCCCTCAAACGTCGAGGCTGTAGCTAGACTAGCTGAAGCCATCGTCGACATTATGAGAAGCGGTGAAGCCGACCAGTTAGCGGGAATTCTCACACGCCTCGACCCAAGCGTTTCTATCAAAATTCTTAGGGGCATGTACAAGCGTGGCGGCGTATTGAGGGACAGAAGCATAGAGATAGCCGAGAAGCTCTTGGAGAAGCTCTCCTCAACTGCTGGATCTAAACTTCTCCCGAAATACATCCAGGCCACGAGCATGCCGGGCAGGCTTGAGGTCAGAACGTCGATTTACAGGCTTCTAAGAAAGAGCCCCGATCCACTTATCTTTAGAAGGAGGCTCAGAGCAAGGCAGCTTTCCATGGCGCTCGACGTTAGTGGCTCTATGAGCAGGTACAGCGTATGGGCTTTAGCTATAGCATTATCGTTCACAAGGAATATCAAAGACCTCATATTGTTTAGCCACAAAATAGAGAAGATACGTCATCCATTCACTCCAAGACAGGTTGCCGCCGCACTTATGTCGGTAGAATTCACCGGCCTTACAGACATCTACGGAGCCCTAATGGCGGCTGCAGAATCGGCCTCCAAGAGGCTTGTGGTCGTGACGGATCTAAAGCAAACAGTGCAAAGAGGAGACGTGGGGGAAGCTGTTAGGATGCTTAAGTCCCGGGGGTTCAGGGTAGTCTTTATAGTGCCACCTATCCACGATCACATTGAAAGGGAGGCCGTAGAGCTGGCTGGCGCCCGGGTAAGGGTCGCCTTTAAGCCTGAGGATGCAGCTAGGGAGGTGCTCTACGCTCTCCGCCGGTGAGACGCGAACAGCATTTAGACCCTGAGGCCCTTGGCCCTGGAGAGGGGAGGGAGGTTTAGGGTGAGCGTGCTCAAGGAGATCCCGCCTGAGTGGCGTAGATTCAGGTATAGAGGGAAAACGCTGGAAGAGCTACTCCAGATGTCACTAGATGAGCTAGTGAAACTCCTGCCAGCCCGCCAGAGAAGGAGCTTGCTCAGAGGCTTCACACCAGCCCAAAGGAAGCTTCTAGCCAAGATAAGGAAGATCAAGAAGAAGTACGAGGAGGGCAAGCTTAAGAAACTCCCAGTCATCAAGACCCACGTAAGAGATATGATTATCCTCCCTGAAATGGTGGGCCTCACCATAGCCGTCTATAATGGCAAGGAGTTCATCCCCGTCAGAATAACCCCGTGGATGATCGGCCACTACCTTGGGGAGTTCAGTCATACCACTAAGATCGTGCAGCACGGAGAGCCGGGCCTCAAGGCCACTAGGAGCAGCCTCCACGTGGGAGGTAAGTAGCGGGGTGAACTAGTGTGCCCAAGTGGAGTTACTCGGTTAAGTTTAGGGATGAGTCTCGAATAGCTAAGGGTATGCTGTGGGACGTCCCAGTTCACCCCAAAATCATGGCTGAGGTGGCAAGAGCTATTAGAGGGATGAAGGTTAGTGAGGCCAAAAAGTTCCTGCAGGCTGTGATAGAGAAGAAGGAGGCTGTACCTTTCAGGAGAGCCCACGGCAAACAGGCGCATAGAAGGGGCCTCGCCGACAAGTGGGGCTGGCCTGTGGGAAGGTATCCTGTGAAGGCCGCAAAGTATATGCTAAAACTCCTGAACAATGTAGAGAATAATGCAGAGAATAAAGGGTTGGACCCGGATAGGCTTAGGATAATACATGTTGCTACACATAAGGGTATAGTTCTTAAAAGGTGGATGCCTAGGGCGTTTGGCAGGGCCACGCCTAAATTCAAGGTTCATAGTCACGTCGAAATGGTGGTAAGGCAGGAGTAGGGGGTGTGAGGCCAAGTGGGGAGAATTACGAGGCTCTTCCTTGAGTGGGGTCTCCTCGACGCTAAGATCGATGAGTATCTAGCTCAAAACTTCTATAGTGCAGGGTACAGCAGGGTCAACATAATTAGAACAGGTCTTGAGACGAGGGTGCACATATTCGCGGAGAGGCCAGCATTAATCATAGGTAGAGGGGGCTCAACTATTAGGAGGCTCCAGGAGACTTTTCAGAAGGTTTTCGGCCTCGAGAACCCCAGAATACAAGTCTCTCCAGTAGAGGATCCTGAACTCGACGCTAGGGTTCAGGCTTTCAGGATTGCTAGAGCGATTGAGGCAGGCTACCACTTCAGGAGAGTAGCGTTTGCAGCCCTCAATAGGATAATGTCGAGTGGCGCGCTGGGCGTTGAGATTAAGATTAGTGGTAAGCTGACTAGTGAAAGGGCTAGGTTCGAGAAGTATAGGGCTGGCAAGGTGTACAAAGCCGGCCACAACGTGGACGAACTCGTGGATCGTGCTGTAGCGCATGCTCTCCTGCCAAAGGGCGTGATAGGCGTCGAAGTCATTATAGCAAAACCCGGGAAGCCTGGCGATTATATTAGGATAAAGGACCCCGAGGAGGTTGCCGATATAGTGAAGGAGATAAGAGAGAGGCTAGCCGAAGAGCGGGGCGAGGAGGCTAAAGAGGAGGTGAGCGAGAGTGCCCAAGCATAAGGTGAGAGCCGACGAATTGAGGAAAATGAGTAAAGAGGAAAGGGAAAGGCTTCTACGTGAATGGAGAAGGGAGCTAATCACTCTGCGCCACAAAGCTAGAGCAGGCATCCTTGAGGACACCGCCAGGATAAGGGAGCTCCGCCGGAACATAGCCAGGCTCCTCACAATAATGAGGGAGGAGGAACTGGGCATAAAGAGGGGCGAAAAGGCCAGGTGAAGAGGGTTAGACGCAACATCTTATACCACGAGCTTATCGGGCTTCGAGTCACCGTTCTTAGGAGCCTGGATCCAAGCTTAGAAAGCCTTACGGGTACCGTTTACTGGGAGACATCAAGAACCCTCTGGATTAAGGTAGACTCCAGGGTTGTCAAGGTTTTGAAGAAAGGAAGCATTTTTGCTTTTGAACTCCCGGGTGGAGGCATTGCCCGGGTAAAGGGAGAAGAACTGCTAGGGAGGCCCGAGGAGAGGGCTGCCAGGATGAGGTGGTATAGAGGTGCCGGCGCCTAAGCCTTTGAAGAACTTGAAAATACCCGGGGTTAAGCCCCCTGAGAGGATGTGTGAGGACCCCCAGTGCCCGTGGCATGGGCATTTGAGGGTACGCGGCGTCTTGCTCGAGGGCGTGGTCGAGAAGTATAGGGCTAGGAAGATGGCTGTTATACGGCATGACTACATCTACTATGTGAAAAAGTACAAGAGGTATGAGAGAAGGAGCAACCTTATACACGCTTACGTCCCACCGTGCATCGACATAAAGGAAGGAGATAAGGTAGTCATAGGTGAGACGAGGCCCCTAGCCAAGACCGTGAAGTTTGTAGTCCTCGGTAAAACCGAGGCTGGGGCAGGCTAGGCATTTAAGAGCCTGCCCTGAACGCCCGGGTGCAAGGGGAGGCGGATAACGT
>JALURD010000121.1 GCA_027057815.1 Acidilobaceae archaeon
CCTGTGGACTCCGAAGCGGCGGGGCTCCCCCTCCCTGAAGGCCTCCCTCACAATCCCGGGTATGGGCTCAACCCTGACCTCGGCGAGGGCTCCCTCTCTGCCCTCGATGACCACGGCCACGGGCTCGGGCGCCGAGCCCTCAACTGCGACCCCGTCAACCCCCGCCCTGGCGAGGGCCCACGCCGCCCCGCCAAGGCTGCTAACATGGAGGCCCCCCGTCTCGGGGCTCCTGAAGACGAATGTCACCCTGTTGGAGCCGAACAGCCTGGTAACGCTGAAGGGCCCGAAGCCGAAGACTACGGCGTTACACTCCTCTAGGGGGCCGCATGCCCAGCTCCTATACACCTTGGAGTGCAGTATGATGCCAGCGTCTATTGGGCCTACGGCGCTGTCGATCTCCTCCACGGTCCACTCTCCCGTGGAGACGTCGACCCTCAGAACCCTGTACCCTGCCACATCTATCCACCCCACCCCGCGGGGCGGCTCGGCGTCGAGTCGCTCACCACAGGGCCTGCCCCTCGGTGTCGCTCCACATCCTCACAGCCGCCCCCATAGGAGAGACCCGCCAACGTGTTTAAGCTATGCCCACCCGACAGGAGGAACAACCACTATTAAGCCTCAGCCAGGCATTTGAGCTCTCTGCTTGCTATTGAATGATTAAGCGTAGTCCTCTAGGAACACGATATCATACTCCCGGCTCAGCGAGTCAATGAGGCCCTTCCTGGTCATCTCCCTCTCCCTTCTCTTAAATAACGCTTTAGCACCGTGAAGCCTTGAAACAGCTAGAACATAGCAGTCCGTGAGAGCAAGGCCGTACTTTAACTTTACTCTGCCAGCCTCCAATGCTAGATCCAGACTCTCCCCTACAATATTCACTGATGGTAACCTGTACAGCCACTCCACTAGCCGAGCGGCCCTCTGTTCGGAGTCGGTGAATCCCAGGTAACCGTAGATCCTGGCAGCCACGTAGAATGTCTCGGCCAGCACTGGGTGTGGAATAAGCGCGTTAAGTCTCCCTTCGAGTATTGCATTGAACACTGCACTAGCCTGCTCGTGGAGGCTGCCCTTTAAGTCTATATACTCGATTATGACGCTCGTGTCAAGGACAACGCTAGCCAAGCCTTGCACCCAAGTCCTCTAGGAGACGCTTAGCCTTGTCGCTAAGCTTCTTAGCCTCCTCTACTATGGGGCCGGTCACTGTGGAGCCTGCTTGAACGAAAATTTCTTCCGGCGGCTCAGAGGCTGGTTCCAGTATCACCCTCCTGCCTTCAACCCTAACCTTAAGCACGGTGCCAGGCTTGAGCCCTAGAGCTTCCCTGACAGGCTTCGGGATAACAACTTGACCCTTACTCGAAATAACAGTCCTATACCACTCTCCCCTAGGCAACCCGCGGTCACCCCGGATTTGTAAGACTTTAGTCTTACATAAATCTTACACTACCCGTTGCTTGCCCCTAGCCCCTATACTTTATTATTTAGATTTAGGTAATGTATTAGCCTAACTAGTCTAGTTTAGTATATCGAGACTGTGATGCTATCCAGGAGTTTCTTTACGGGTGACAAGGGCTTGGCAGTCGTTAGGGTTGAAGAGGTCACGAAGGGTCTTAAGATCCTGAGGGTTGATGACCGGGAGACTGCTTACTTCGAGGCTCTCTGGGAGATACCTGAGGGGGTCACGTATAACGCCTACCTGCTCGAGACTAAGGAGGGGGCTGTGCTATTCGACGGGTGGAAGTCGCAGTACTCCCAGGCACTCATTGAGGCCCTTGAGTCCCTCATCTCACCAGACGACTTGAGGTATATCGTGGTCCACCACGCTGAGCCCGACCACGCGGGCTCCCTCCCGGCACTCCTCCGCTGGGCGCCCAAGGCCCGCGTATTGGGCCACCCCCTTGTCGGTAAGATGCTGGCTGGCACGCCGGGCCTCAATGGGAGGTTCGAGGCTGTCAGGGACGGGGGATCCCTCAGCCTCGGTGGGGTGGAGTTGAGGTTCATCCACGCTCCCTGGCTTCACTGGCCCGAAACCATGATGACATGGCTCCCCCGCGATGGCGTGCTCTTGTCATGCGACGCCTTCGGGTCCTTCGGCGCCGCTCCCGGAGTATTCGATGATGAGTGCGCCGGGTGCCCTCTGGAGGCTTGGGTTAGGAAGTACGTGGCCACAGTCATAGGTAGGTACAGGCCCAGCATACTCAGGGCCCTCGGCAAGCTGGGATCCCTCGGCGTGGAGCCCCGCATCATAGCACCGGGCCACGGCGTGGTCTGGAGGTCCCGGCCCAGATGGGTCATGGAGCTCTACGAGCGCCTCGCGAGGGCGGAGCCCGTCGAGGGGAAGGTCCTCATACTCTATGCCTCCATGTACGGTTCCACGGAGAGGCTCGCCCTCGCGCTGGCGGGGGAGCTGGCTAGGAGGGGCCTCAAGCCGGTGGTGCACGGGTTCACGGATAAGAGGAGGCCCCTGATAGCCGAGGTCATAGCGGACGCCCTCGACGCCGAGGCCCTAGTCGTGGCAGCCCCCACGTATGAGGCAGGCCTCTACCCCTACCTCAGGCTCGTCATAGAACTCATATGCGAGAAGGCGGCGGCCCCGAAGAGGCTCTACATACTCTCAACTTACGCGTGGGGCGGGGCCGCGGTGAAGAGGATACGGGGCATAATGGAGGGCTGCGGCTTCGAAACGATGGCCTTCATCGAAGCAAAGTCCGTACTCGAATCCCAGTCCCCAACGGATAAAATAGCTAACATAGCTGATGAAATATCGAAAGTACCTAGCACAAGGCAATAATGTGCTTCGCTCGCAGCCCTGCAGCCGGGAAGCAGCTCGTTATTTCATAGTATCGATTTATCACTTCATTAATCTATTTTCACTAATCTAGCAGCCTAGTAGTTGTAACAGAATTTATCGCTTAACGGGCTGTCTGGCTTTCGGTGTCGCATGTGCGTGTTGGTTTAGGGGAGGTAGTCAGCGTCTTTGTTGGAGGAGGCTTGGGGGCTCTCTCGAGGTGGGTACTCAGCGGTCTAGTCCAGGAGAGGTTGAGGAATTCTATATTCCCGTGGGGTACTCTAGTAGTTAATATTGCTGGAAGCCTACTACTCGGATTCATCATGGGTGCAACGATACAATTTGGCGTATTCTCCAGAATGCAGAGGCTACTGCTCGCCACCGGATTCGCTGGGTCCTTTACGACATTCAGTACATTTGAATACGAAAGCTTTAGGCTGGCCGGTATATCAACTACTCTAGCCATTGCAAACATAGGACTAAGTGTATTACTGGGCTTCCTAGGAGTATATGCTGGGTACGTGGTGGCCGGGCTTGTCTACAGGTAGCGAGTCTAGATGGCTTAGGCTACGCATTTACATCGGAGAGAGTGACAAGTACAAAGGAAAGCCTCTCTACATGCATATCCTGAACTTGCTAAAGTTGAAGGGTTTAAAAGGAGCCACCGTGTATAGGGGAATAGCAGGTTATGGAAGCCACAGCTTAATTCATACAGTTAATCTTCTGAGACTGAGCGAGGATCTCCCCATAGTAATAGAAACTATCGATGAGGAGGATAAGATCAACGAGGTCCTGCCAGATATTAGAGAGCTGGTAGAGGAGGGTCTCATCACGGTTGATCCTGTTAGGATAGTGTATTATGGACACAGAAAGTCTACAAAGTCTACTAACAAGTAAAGGTGTCACGAAACCCTGTGACGTCTGGCTTTGGAGCCTGGGAGGTCTACGCCAGCGTTTGGAAGCGGTTAACCTAAAGTCGCTCCTACCACGCTTTAGTGCTCACGCGGGGCTACAATTTAGGGACTCTTACTGCAGCATAACCTACTACCCATGACTTCTCGCCGCTCACGTCCCCGCTGGTCGCGTATTTGAGTACCTCCGCCCCTATAGCTCCATGTAGTTTAGCGAGGTATAGGAGTGTGGCGACGGGTGCGGGGCCGCACATGGTCACATTGTACTTCTCTATGACGGCGTAGAGTGCCTCGGGGTCAAGCCTCCTTATTGCGTCTAGGGCGGCTGAGTCCTTCTTCACTGCTACCTCGTGGGGGTCGTAGTGGGTGAAGTCGCTACTTGCTATGAATACCAGGTCCACCCCGAGTTCTTCCTGCACGGACTTCAGGGCCCGGGCGAGGTCCTTTGCGACGTCGAGGCTCTGGTGCTTGATGACTATGGGTACCAGCTTGGGCGGGTCCCGGAAGATGTATTGGATGAAGGGCACCTGGACCTCGACGCTGTGCTCGTATATGTGCGCGTCCTCGTCCGGCTCAAGGAACGTGCTCCTCTCAACGAGGGCCTTCACAAGCTCAGAGTCCACCTCAACCTCCCCCAGGGGAGTCTCCCAGTAGCCTCCGGGGTAGACGCTGACG
>JALURD010000122.1:0-527 GCA_027057815.1 Acidilobaceae archaeon
ACCCCCTCCCGGTATGGATCCCACCCCTGTGGATGGAGAGAAGGGGACCACGGCTAGCTGATAATGAGTTCATAGCGGTTGACGTATGTCATAGGATGACTGCTACTAATATGTGGATACGCTTTACAAGGATATCTCAAGATTCACTCTCCTGGGACCGAATGGATGGAGTGGTCATTAACAGGGGTAGGGCTGAAAAACTAGGACTACGCGACGGAGATCTGGTTAAGATAATCGGGCCTGGGGGATCCTACATCGCTAGGGTAAGGCTCTCAGATGCGGTTCATCCGTTGGTCCTCCTAGCACCCCACGCTACTAATGCTGGGTATGTTCCGAGGGAGGCTAAGGTCAAGTACAGGGATGGAAGAACAGAGGTAGTCAAGTTGTTCCCTGAGGGAGCAGGCCTGGGAATTAATACCAACATGCTTGCATCCTTCAGTGATTTAGTCGTTGAGGAAGGCGGTAGGGCAGCGCAGTGCGATGTGGTGGTTAGGATTGAGAGGCTGGAGAGGTGAGAAGTGATGGCT
>JALURD010000122.1:537-4356 GCA_027057815.1 Acidilobaceae archaeon
GCATGGCATGCGTTGTGGCTTGTATTAGAGAGAATATTGCAAGGCAGAACGGAGATGGAGTGGAGCTGCCTGAGAAGAGCGTAGCACACTCAAGAACTAAACCAGCAGTTATAGGGCTGGACTCTGGGGTCCCGGAGAAGACGCCAGTCTTCATACAATGCCAGCACTGTGAATCGGCGCCTTGTGCAATGGTTTGCCCCACGGGTGCAACCTACATAGACGAAAATGGAGTAGTTAGACTCGAGACTGAAAGGTGCATTGGATGCAGGGCCTGCATAGCCGCATGCCCGTATGGGGCGAGGACCCTATACCGGGGTGAACTTGACGGCGAGCCACCTAACCCCTACGGCTTCAGGCCTGGTTACCCCGACAAGTGCACGTTTTGCGTCCATAGGGCTAAGGGCGATGGTAGCCTGTGGACTCCAGCATGCGTAGAGGCATGCGCTTTTGGCGCCAGGCTCTTCGGGTTCCTCGACGAGGAGCCTATCAGGACTCTCGTGGAGTCTGGAAAGGCTGTAGCCCTGTTACCGGCTTATGGAACCAGGCCGAAGGTGTACTATATCTTACCCAACAAGGGGAGGTGAAGGGGTATGGGTAAGACTTATGGAAGGGTGGTCCTCTGGGTATTCTCTCTTGCTTTAACGATACTAATGGTGGCGGGTATTGCTGCGTATAGAGTCAGCACGGGCGACGAGCAGGCTATTATCCCATGGGGCATGATGGTGGTTGGCTACGTCTTCTTTGCCATAATGTCTGGGGGCGTAGCCGACTCCACGATAATAACCGCTTACATAATAAAGCGGTCTAGGAGCTATCCCGAGCTGAGAAGGAATATTTATACAGCATTAGCGGTACTTGTTCCAGGCATCGTCCTCGTCTTCTCCGACATACTCCACCCTGGGAGGAGCTACTGGTTCTACCTAGGATTCAATATTAAGTCGAGGATTGCCTGGAACGCGCTACTCTACATAATATACGCGGGCTTCCTAGCAGCCCTCCTAGTGGTCCTCATCAGGAGAGGGGAGGAAGGAGCCGAGGCCCCCCTAACTAAGGGGTTGGCCTTTGCCACGCTCGTAGCAAGCGTTAACCTTGAGATGAACCTAGGCATGGCATTCGGCTCAAACATAGCAGTGCCTACCTGGTATAGTGTTTACTCAGGCATGCTCTTCATCGCTTGCGCGTTCGCCCTGGGAGGTGCATGGTTAGCCCTAACTAACCGAGTAAGACTCGAAGGCATCGTGTCTGCGGAGGAGTGGTGGAGAGAAGACCGCAGGATAGCAGCGGAGATAGCGATCACCGTGCTAACCGTAGGCTTCGTAGTTCTCTGGGGCCTACTTGGGCTATATAGCTGGGGACTAGCCGAGGGCTTCACGATGGAAGTCGCGAAAGGTGACTACGCTGAGTACTTCTGGCTGGGATACGTCGTGCTGGGCTTCATCACGCCTCTAGCACTGGCTATACTGGTGCTCTTGAAGGAAGGGAAGGGTAGGATTCTCCAGCTGGCGGGGTTACTAGTCATAATAGGCATAGCTGTGCTCCTAGCGGTGCCATACAACTATGGAGGACAGCATTACAGGCTGGAGGTAAACCAGCTCTACGGCCAGTTAGCATTAGGCCTGGGAGACGCCCAGGCCTACACTTTAGAGGAGTACCTGGCAAACCCAGAGACGCTAGCCTTCATAGGAGGCTTCGGCCTAGCTATACTCCTAGACTTAATCGGACCGATACTCCTGCCACTCAAGCCCGGAGACAAGCCCAGGAGACTCTGGATACTCAAATAGAGTCGAATCTTACCCCTCTACTTTTCTCCATCACACCGTTAAACCCGAGAGAGGAGTGCATGCAGGGAGGGGGCAGATTGCTATTGAGAGGGAAAGACGAGGATTAAAGTCGGCTGCACGCCTTTCTAGCAAGCTCTGATGCAGTCCTCGTTAAGCCAGTAGCCTGTTTTGCCGTGTCCCTAAGCTTCTCTCTTAAGTCTAGTAACGCGGCCTCAAGGCTCCTCGCAAGCATTCTCTCAGCAAGTAGCTTCATGAGGAGGATTCTCCTTGAGATTATTCTTTCTTCCACACCGCCAGTCTCGTGTAGGTATTTATAGTGCTCCTCTATCACGTCGGCGAGTTCTTGTATCCCCTGACCCATTATTGCACTCGTCTTGACGACTCTAGGCACCCATCCAGTCCTCTGGGATCCCAGCTCACCCGACTCTATGACGAAGTTAAGGTACTCCACAGTTTTTGAGGCCTCAGGCTTATCACTCTTATTCACAACATAAACGTCGCCTATCTCCATGACGCCGGCTTTCAGCGCCTGTATGTCATCTCCCGCACCTGGCATAGTCACGACGACTATGGTGTGTGCAGCATGCATTATGTCAACCTCAGCTTGGCCGACGCCAACTGTTTCAACTATGACCTTATCGTATCCAAGGGCGTCGAACGCCTCAATCATAGCGAGGGCAGCAAGGCTTAGGCCGCCCTTAAGCCCCCTGGTAGAGAGGCTTCTAATGAAGACCCCGGGGTCTGTCGCGTGCTCCTGCATCCTTAGCCTGTCACCCATAAGGGCTCCCTGACTGATCGGGCTACTAGGATCGATAGCTGCGACAGCGACTTTGTAGCCACGCCTCCTAAACTCCCTGATTAGCTTAGATATCAGCGTACTCTTACCTGCGCCAGGGATCCCGGTAACCCCTATAATATGTCCCCCCCTACTCATTGAGGCAAGCCTCTCCAGCAGAATCCCAGCATCGCCGCTCGGGTCCTCTAAAAGAGTCAGAAGCCTCCCTATGGCCCTAGTGTTTCCCTTCAACGCGAGTTCCAGAAGCTTATCCAAGCCACTTTCCACAGCCACTGCCACCCTGTGACGTCCTGCCTGAACGGGAGAGAGTTAATATCGTGAGTTAGAATATTTTTATTAACATAGTTCGATACAGCAGTTCACATGTTTTCACGGAGTATATAGAAAATCGAAAGGACGCGCTTCCCATGGTTAGGTTAAGGCTATGCTTTCAAGACCTTCAGTTAAAGCTACATTATGTAATTTAACATCACCCGTTAGGAACATATTCGCGCTTACATATTTAGCGGATGCCACCTGAAGAGCGTCAGCCTGATAGACATGGTATTTTTCAATGATCCTCCACGCTTCTTTAAGGATTTTAGCCTTTATAGGAATAATAATTAAAATGTTTAGCTTTATCATCCTCTTTAGCTCGCTTAAAAATCTACCTCTAACTAATATGTGCTCACGCTCAGCGATTCTTCCTAGCCTTCTAGCTTTATCGAAAGCTCCAAGAACCTCCCCTATATTCCAGATGCTGAAGGCTATCCGTGTTTCACCTGTATATGCTTCCAAGAACACCTTCCTAACCATGCTAGTTCCAGGTTCATCGATATACCTCTTAATTATAGCGCTACTGTCTAGATAAATTATTTTCGCGTTCATCCCTTAGCTCCCTCACTAAAACGCTGACCGAACCCTCTCTCGGAGGAATCGGGTCGAAATCCAGCTCCTTGAATTCACTATTAATTAAATCCACTATTCCGTTTATCAGTTCTTCCTCGATCATAGCCTCCCTCATTAGCTCTTCTAATAGACTAGAAACTTCAACACCCCTACTTTTCGCGTATCTCTTAAATTTTTCCCATAACTCTCTGTCGACGTAAATACTTGTCTTTGCCTTACTCAACTCTCTCTACCGACTATACCGACTATACCAGTAACCTTAATATACTTAATCACTAACTTATCATCAATGATGGTAAATCCGGTTTATTATATGAAATGGCTCATAATTTGATATTGAATATTGTTGTGAAC
>JALURD010000123.1 GCA_027057815.1 Acidilobaceae archaeon
CTCTTAATATTATTTACAGTTACATTGATAGGTTTTCTAGTAATCGTCGGATACATTAATTTCCTCGGCTTTCCAGTAGTCTTTAAGGATGGTTTTACCCGAAAACTTGACACCAAGTACTGGGACTTGCTGGATGCAAAGTGTGAGGCTATGGATGGCAGAGTTATACATGTATCCGACGGGATTGAATCAATTATTTTCTCATGCGTTAAAGACGGCGTAATACTTACTCTACCTCTAGAAACTCTTGGGAGCAGTAAATTGGACCTTCCAGCATACCCAGGAAGAGTTTATGATTTAAGAGAGGCGTGGTCTACAATCCTGGAACTTGATGCAGTGATCCCCAACGATGCAGTGCAGGGGTTGATAAAGTCGAAGGGAATCGGTGGTGTCAGGTACAGTTTCAATATTATTCCAAGGGTGCCTTATTGTATATTAATAAACGCTACAGAAGGCGATGTTGTAGCTACAGTCTTTGTTAAAGTCTGGATAAATGGCTATGAATTTTTGAATAGCACCTTTACAGTCGAAGTTAATGAGGGAGACACGTTCGATTTATGCGTTGAGCCTCTTGTGACTCCTCTAAGCAATTTGGAGGAGGATAAAGTTAAAGATGATACCTTTAAACTGCTCAAGCTCCTTGATGGAGGCAAGCGTGTTAAGTTGAAGGCCCTAGTCGCCCTTTACATAGACTCATTTACTGCAAAGTCAAAGGCTACTATAAACCTAGTTGTGGGGTCACCATACATACATTATTTTATAGTTAAAAAATGAATTTATAACTTCAAGCTTAGGGCTAATTTGTCGAGTAGCTCATCTCTTTCCTGGAGTATGCGGAGTATGCACCGGGCTCTCTTGGTTTCTGGCACACCCTTGCATGCCTTGACTTGAATGCATGCGCTTCGCTCGGTTCCTTGGAGCTGGGCGGTGACGCAGAGGTCTCCGGTGGCTGGGTTGTAGTCGGCCTTCACGACGCTCACTTCGACTCCTAACTTGTCGGATAGGAGGTATGCTAAGTCGAATTCCAGGTCTACGGGCATCCCGGGTCCACCGCGCGACTCCGTACTGTAGGGTTGGGCTTTCTGGCTTAACCGTGCCCTTTAACTCTTTAACGGTGGTAAAGTGGAGGGGTGGATTTAGAATGGGTCAAACTAATATTTTCTATAATTATCAGTTTGAGCTTTAAATCTTGATACGTATTTGCTTCCAATCAGTTACTACTTTTAATCCTCTGAGTCTGTAGGCTATATTTTGACCAAGTTGCTAGTGGGATGAACGTTGGCTATGCGTGTCCCTGTCGCGAGGATCCCGGTGAGGGGCAGGATTCCACTAAATAGGAACGAGACCCTGAGGCCTGTCGGGGAGGTTCACATCGACAAGGACCTATGCAAGGGGTGCGGTTTCTGCATCGAATTCTGCCCCATGGGCGTCCTGGAGTTCAGTGACTCCATCAACAAGCAGGGCTACCAGTACCCCCGCGTGAAGCCGGGGAAGGAGGGGGACTGCGTGGCGTGCGGCATGTGCGAAAGGGTCTGCCCCGAGCTGGCCATCGAAGTCCGCGAGGCTAGCCTCGTGCCGGTGGAGGTGGTGTGGCAGTGAGCGTTAATGGCGGCTTGATCAAGCCGGGAGTCTACTTCATGAGGGGTAACGAGGCTGCGGTAGAGGGCGCCCTGATAGCCGGTTGCAGGTTCTTCGCCGGGTACCCGATAACGCCTAGCAACGAGATCTCAGCCAGGATGAGTAGGAGGCTCCCGGAGGTAGGCGGCTACTTCATACAGATGGAGGACGAGATAGCCAGCATAATGGCCGTTATAGGGGCGGCCGTCGGTGGAGTCAAGTCAATGACGGCGACTAGCGGCCCCGGCTTCTCTTTAATGCAGGAGGCCATAGGCCTCGCGGCTATGATAGAGGCCCCCATAGTCGTCATAGACGTTCAGCGCGGCGGGCCCTCCACGGGCCTCCCCACGCTGGTGGGCCAGGGAGACATAATGCAGGCCCAATGGGGGAGCCACGGCGACTATAGCGTGATAGCATACCTCCCCAATAGCCCCCAGGAGATGTTTAACCTCACCATCGAGGCATTCAATTCCGCATGGAAGTACAGGGTCCCCGTGATAGTACTAGCGGACCAGACCGTCGGCCAGATGATTGAAAAGGTTGTGGTTCCACCTCTGGAGGAGATAGAAATCTTTGATAGAATCAAGCCCGACGTCCCGCCTGAGGAGTACAAGCCCTACGATAAGAGGTACCTAATCCCGCCTATGGCCGTGGCCGGTGAAGGCTACCGGGTACACATGACTGGCCTCACGCACGATGAGAGGGGCTACCCGACGACAAGGCATGAGGTGTCCCAGTGGCTTGTGCGGAGGCTCGTCGAGAAGGTCCAGGCTAATGAGAGGGAGATCGCTAAGTGGGAGGAGTATGAGACCGAGGACGCCAAGCTGGTCGTGGTAGCATTCGGGATCACCTCAAGGTCCGCCAAGAGAGCTGTGAGGGAGGCGCGTAATAGGGGGCTCAAGGTCGGACTCTACAGACCGATAACCGCGTGGCCCTTCCCGTACTGGAGGCTTGAGGAGCTAGTCTCTAAGGGAGCCAAGGTCCTTGTCGTCGAGATAAACATGGGCCAGATGGTCCACGTCGTCAGAGAGTATGTTGGCAAGGAGAACGTGGAGCACATGCCCTGGGCTCCGGGGGCTGTGCCTCCCCCGGAGGTGATCCTGGACAGGATCCTGGAGGTGTACCCGCAATGAGTGCCCGGGTAGGTGTGAGGCTTTCCCCAACCCCTAGAATGGAGCGGATCAAGACTCTCCTGAGAACTGAGCGCCTGCCACACATGTGGTGTCCAGGCTGCGGCCTGGGCATTCTCCTGAAGGTCTTCGCGGAAGCGGTGCTGGAGTCAGGCATAGACCCGGACAAGCACGTCGTCGTATCCGGTATAGGCTGCACAGGGAGGATAGCTGGCTACCTAAGACTCGACGGCTACCATGTCCTCCACGGCAGGCCCATACCCTTCGCCGTCGGCCTGAAGACTTCCAGGCCTGACTTGGAGGTTACAGTGATCAGCGGGGACGGTGACCTGCTCACAATCGGTGGCAACCACTTCATCCACGCCATCAGGAGGAATGACGACATAAACGTTATCCTGGTAAACAACTTCAACTACGGCATGACCGGAGGCCAGTACGGGGCCACGACGCCGCCGGGATCCCGCACGCTCACGTCGCCTTACGGCCATATTGAGGGAGCCTTCAACGTGCCGTACCTAGCGGCAGCTCTGGGAGCCAACTTCGTCGCGCGCTGGACCGTGCTTCATGAGAGGGAGCTAAAGAAGGCCATACTTGAGATGTTTAAGGTCGACGGCTTCGCCTTGATTGAGGTCATCAGTCCATGCATAATATACGGCGACATGAACTCTATCCCGCCACTGGAGATGATGAAGAAGTTCAAGGAGAACTGTGTAATAGATCATGACGCCGACCTGTCCAAGGCGGACCTAGACCCGACCGGTGAGAAGCCCATCATACTCGGAAACTTCGTCAGGAGGGAGCGTCCGTCCTACCAGACCCTCTACAGCAGGATAATTGAGAAGGCCAGGGGTGGTAGGCGTGGGTGAGGTTAAGCTCAGGTTCATAGGGGCTGGGGGGCACGGGATCCTCACCCTCGGAGCCCTTGTAGGTACTGCTGCCACTGTATATGCTGGTAAAGAGGCTGTAATGACGATATCCTACAGCCCCGCCCAGAGGGGCGGCTGGAGCAGGGCCGACGTCATAGTATCCGATGAACCCATAGATTACCCGATCTTCAAGAGCCCAGACGTATTGGTAGCAACCACCCAGGAGACCTACGACCTAGAGTCGGGTAATGTTAGGACCGGGGGTATCATAGTCTACGAGTCCAGCCTAGTGAAGCCTAAGACAATAGAGGGTGTGAGGCAGTACGGAATCCCGGCTATAACGACCGCCATGAAGGCAGGCTCGAGGCTAGCCGCTAATATTGTGATACTCGGCTTCCTCAACAAACTCCTAGGACTCCTCCCCGAGGAGGCGGTGGTCCAGGCCATCAAATCTCGTATCAAGAAGAAGTACCTTGAAGTAAACCTCAAGGCGTATGAGGAGGGTAAGCGGCTCGCGGGGGTGGAGGTGAATGTCTGACTCTATCCTTGTAGTAGGAGGCGGTATAGCGGGGCTCCAGGCCGCGCTTGACGCTGCCAACGCGGGGGCCCGGGTTATACTAGTCGAGAAGGGGCCTACAATCGGCGGTAACATGGCCATGCTTGACAAGAACTTCCCAACCCTCGACTGCTCGATATGCATTGAGGCGCCAAAGATGGGCGAGGTGATGAGGCACCCTAAC
>JALURD010000124.1 GCA_027057815.1 Acidilobaceae archaeon
CCATAGTGGCACCTTGACCTCAGTGTATCCATCGTAGAGGACTCTCTCTTGGAGTATGCTGAGAAGGCTGTTGAGCACGGCGCTATTAGCGTTGAATATCTCGTCGAGGAATGCTATCTCGGCTTCCGGCAGTTTGCCTTTAGTGATTCTCTTATACTTACCCTCCCTAAGAGCCTTGACGTCTAGAGGGCCGAAGAGTTCTCCGGGTTCAGTAAACCTAGTGAGTAGGTACTTGAAGAATCTCGCTTCGATAAGGTCAGCAGCCCTCCTAGCTATGGCGCTCTTAGCGGTACCAGGCTCTCCAATGAGGACGGCGTGCTCCCCACTCACTATAGCTAGCGCGACTACGGTAGCCTCGTCCTCCCTGCCAACGAAGGGAGCCTTAAGCTCCCTAATGAAGTTCCGTAACTTGACTAGTAGGTCCTTGACGGCTTCAGAGTTAGTCACACTAGCCTACCCCAGTGGGTGAAGCACAGAGCCAGAGAGGTATTATCAGTGTACCTGGGTCCCCACAGCCCGAACCCAGCACTAAAAGCCGGGCTTCCCAGACTAGCATTACGACCATCCGGGCCACGGCCTAAGAAGCTTAGACTTTAATTATAGGTAGCACTGCGCTGTATATCGTGATAATTGTGGAGTACTTGAAGTATCCTAGGGACTCTTAGTCCTTCCAAGGGAGATCTGGCAATTAGGTGGCTTGGTATGGAGGGAGTCCCCGAAGATTTGCTGGATAAAGCCAGGGAGATTATAGTTAATGCCTACGCGCCATACTCGGGTTTCAAGGTCGCCTCGGCGGTTAGGGCTGGAAGCGGTAAAGTGTATATGGGCGTTAACGTGGAGAACTCTAGCTATGGATTGACGATATGTGCCGAAAGGGTAGCAGTCTTTAACGCCGTGGCCAGCGGCGAACGCGAAATTAGAGAGGTGCTAGTTGCGGTTGAATCCGACGAACCCGTCCCCCCTTGCGGTGCCTGTCTACAAGTGCTCTCGGAGTTCTCGACGCCGGAAACCACTGTTTACATGGTTTCCCTCTCCACAGGCAAGGTAGTTAAGGCTAGACTTGGAGAACTCCTGCCCAGAGCCTTTAAGTTCAGAGGTTTAGGGGCTCGGCGGTCGCAGGAGTAACCTCTCATCATGCACGATCCGCTGAAACCGAGGCAGCGCTCATCCCGCCGGTAAGAGATTCCCTCAGCGTTTGGGTTTAATGTGAATTAGCCAGGCTGAGAGGCCCTCTACTAAAATCCCTCAACAACCATTGAAGCGGCGTGGGGCTCGCGGGGATGCCAAGGCGCATAGCTTTCGCATGGCTCGAAGGGTACGTTGAAGTATACGTGGATGAAGGCTTAGTCATAGAAGCTGGGAACTCTAGGATAACGATGCTCCAGCGGGAAGTCCACATCGACGGATTATACTATGGCTTACGCGAGTATTTCCTCGACAGGCGCCAAGAGAGGAAGGGGATTTACGTTGAATTCGCGTTCCCCTTGAAAGGTAAGAAGGAGGGCACGCCTCAAGCTTTAATGATGAATTCCAGCGAGGTGGGTATAGGACCCTTTGGTGTGGTCTACACGGTTATAGACAACATAGAATACTATCTGACCATCCACCCGCCACCGGGCTTTCTCTATGATTATGCAGTAGTCACGACTAGATACATATTCATGTTCACGCTAGGGAGGAGACAGGTTTACATCATGGATGAAGGCCGTCTTAAGAAACTGATACTCGTGTGAGCGCCTCGCGGAGGTGAGGGATTTGAGGTTTGGCGTCGACCTAGAGCGTGCTAGAATGATGGGGGTCCGCCTGGCTGAGGCTCTAAGGGACATAGAGCCAGATCCTTTCACTGACCCTAAATTGTATCCACGGTCGAGTGCGGACAAGGAAACTGTTGCGATGTACTTCCTTGTGATGGTTGCTATGGATCACAGGCTTAGCAGGCCCGGGAGGCCGTACGAGGGTTTAGTAGACGGGGAGTTTTATCATGGAGCGGATCTACTCTATAGGCTGGGTGCTAAGAAGTTAGAAGAGGACCCCGACTTCTTCTCGGCTGAGAGGTTAGCCTCTATCACCGAGAAGGAAGTTATGGAATGGCTCAGCGCACCTAAACCGGGGGGTGGCATTGCAACGCCTCCGGACCCCGCTCTGAGGGCATGGCTCTTGAGGGATTTGGGGTATAAGCTGAAGAAGTTGTATGATGGAAGCGCATACATGTTGGTGGCTGAGAGTTCTGGCTTGCTTAGAGGAGAAAAGGGTGTAGAGGGCTTCATCGATAGGTTGAAAGTGTTCAGGGCATACCAGGATCCCGTAGAGAAGAAGGCCTTCCTCCTCGCTAAGTTTCTAGAGAGAAGGGGGATTCTCGAAATTAGGGATCCCTGGAATAAGGAGGTCCCAGTAGACAATCACTTAACTAGAATAGCAGTGAGGGTGGGGGCGGTTACCCTTGACAATGAAGCCCTTGAAAAGATAGCAGCAGGCGTCGAGTTCACGTGGGAGGAGGATGTAATGATTAGGACGGCTGCCAGGATAGCGTATAAGGAGGCCTCCAGAGCTGGCGGCGTGGATCCCTTCATAATGGATGACATGCTCTGGCTTTACGGTAGGCATTGCTGTAAGAGAGACCGACCAGTATGCATCTATGGCTGCACAGAGGAATGCGCTAGGATAGGAGGTTGCCGCGGCGGCCGCGGAGTGCTCGACGACATATGCCTAGCGAGGACTGATAGGAGGTACCTGGTTAACGAGCACGTCTACCTAAACACATGGTACTACTAGGATCGGCGGCTCACCTCTATTATCCCTTAGCTTCGGGGTAACCTAAGAGAGTAGAGGGGGAGGTAGTAGCAGTGGCTACAGGTAGGCTTGTGACCCTGGACCAGGGGTCGGGGCCTGGGTACATAGTTAGGGGGGTCCACGTCGGCAGGCTTAACCTAGGCAGCGGGCCGGACGCGAGGAAGAGGGGATCCGTCAATGTAACCACAGGCGTTGAGGGAGACTACCAGATAACCAAAGCGCTCCTGGACTTGGGGGTATATGCTGGTAAGGAGGTTAAGTTCCCGCTAAGGATGAAAGTTGTCCTCAATGGGGCCACAGTGACTAGAGAGTTCAAACCACAGTTCGTCTGCGAGGGTGATCAGGGCAAATACGCGAAGGCCGTCTACGACGTGAAACCCCTCGCCTCGGCCAGGCTAAAGTCTAGGCCGCGCCATAGGATCGTGATCTTTTACGACTCTTCTAGGATAATCAGCATAGACGAGGCTGGCCTCCTCGTAGTATACGATGTGGAGGGGTCATGGCACTCATACGTTTACATGGCTGGAGCGGTGGGCTTCAAGCCTGGAGAGGAGATTGTGATAAACGCTAAGTTACCCGAGTCCAGGACTCCCTCGAAGAGCCTCCAGGTGGGGCTAGTGATGCCTTCACGTTTCGCTGAGATAGAGGTAAGAGTAGGCAACGCGGTTAAGACAGTCACGGGCATAGTGGGTCCTGCACTAGTCGAGATGCCCATAAAAGTTGACGGCGAAAAGGTGAGGGTGTCCGTTGACTACAGAGCAGTCTCGGCCCACGTGTATCCGAGGGTAGCTTACTTGACGAGCATCCTCATAGACGAGGCAGTGGCCCCGAGGGCTGACCTCAAGCTTAGCGTTGAGAAAGTGAGTACTGGCCCCAGGTTCATAGAGATGAATGTGACGGTTAGGAATTATGGCGATGTGGAGCCTGATAAGGTCATTCTAACAGTCATAGCAGCGGGGATCCCCGTTGCCAGGGTTGAAGTTGACCCGGTGAAGCCCGGTGAGGCAAGAGATGTGAGCGTGAAGATAGACAGGTCGAGGATCCCAGCCGATACGTCCACAGCAACAGTGAGGCTTGTTTGGAACAATCTCGGCAGGGTATTCGTTAATGAGGCCACAGCGAGCCTCTAAACCGCACCGATAGTTAGACCTTCACGGGCCCCCTCTTAGCCCTATAGATTCTAAGGGGCTCGACTAGATTATAGCAGTCGTACCCCTTCTCCAGTAGGCCTTCCTCGACTAATTTCATTATAACCTTGAGTGGGTCCTCCACACCCTTACGGCTAAGCTCCTTAACGGCCCTCAGCTCTCCCACCGAGACATTGTCCATGAAATAGTTGAAGACTGCCCTCTCCTCACTACTCAGCTTCCTAGCCTTATCCAGCAGCTTCGACGCCTCGATAAGCCACTCCTCAGCCAACACAAGCTCCCTCCTCGCTCGGGATC
>JALURD010000125.1 GCA_027057815.1 Acidilobaceae archaeon
ATAAAACACCCTCTAGCTGGAGGCGCTGAAGTCTACACGCATGAAGTCACGCGCAGACTAGTTCAGATGGGTTTTGAAGTAGTGCTTGTAACGTCTAAGCCCAAGGGTCTTCCAGCCAATGAGTGGATTGATGGCTATAAAATAGTGCGTGGCGGTAGCAGGCTAACTGTTTACCGCAAAGCACAGATTCTGTACAGCAAACTTAAGGAGAATGGCTGGATTCCTGATGTGGTGGTAGATGAAGTTAATACTATCCCCTTCATGACGCCGCTCTACTCGAATGAGCCTATAGTTATGCTCATTCATCAATTATGCCGAGATTGCTGGAGCCACGCGGTTCACCCACTTATCCAGCCTCTAGGATGGTTTGCCGAGAAAATAATGCACAAGCCTTACATTAAAGCGTCTCAGAGCGGTAAACTGAAAGCTATCATAACAGTCTCGGAGAGTACCGTACGCGACTTGCTAGAGCTAGGATACCCCGACCGCACTATCAGAATAGTTCATAACGGGGTGGACTGGGATTACTACAAAGACTGCTTAAACAACAACGGTGAAGGAAGAGGAAATACTGTCTTGTATTTCGGCAGGATAACTCGATACAAGAGAATAGAAGATCTCCTCATGGCATGGAAAATAGTTCAAAGCCGTAGGCAAGACGTTAACCTAGTAATCGCCGGTAGACCTGATCCTAAGTATCTTAACCGCTTAAAGAGGTTAGCATCGAAACTAAGCCTTGAAAGGATAACGTTTAAGTTAAACGTTCCAAGGAAGGAGAAGAAGAGGCTGCTAGCCTCAGCGAAGGTTCTAGTATACACCTCGACGCGGGAAGGATGGGGCCAGACAGTACTTGAAGCAGCAGCCTGTAAAACGCCAGCAATAGCCCAAGACGTGCCGGGCCTGAGGGACTCTGTTAAAAATAACAAGACGGGATTAATAGTGCCGCCAAGGGATCCTCGGAGCCTTGCAGAGGCCATACTAGACCTGCTCGAAAACGAAGAATACAGGCTAATACTGGCAGAAAACGCTTACAAATACGCCAAAAACTTCACTTGGGACAATACAGCGGAGAGTTTCGCTGAAGTACTAAAAGGAATTACAAACGCATAGCCAGATCTTAAAAATTAAGGGGGATGAGATATACAAACCCCCAATGCACCCTCGAGTCAAGTCTGGGGCCCGTAGCCTAGCCAGGATAGGGCGCCGGCCTTCGGAGCCGGAGGTCCCGGGTTCAAATCCCGGCGGGCCCGCCACGTAATTGTTGATATAAGAAATTAAAAACAAAAACAATTTAATTATAATGAAAACGTGGTTTCTGTTGAAAGAGAAGTTAATGGTTATTTTGCGATGCTCTCAGCTAGCTCTCTTATTATCCTGGCGCCCTCCCTTACGTCGTTAGTTGATGTGGCGAAGCTCAATCTAATGTGCCATAGTCCTGCCTTGTCTGGGAATGCTTTGCCCGGCAGGACTAGAACGCCCTTCTCGTATAGGAGTTTCTTGACTAACTCGTCTACGTCAGCGTTCATGGCTTCTGCTAGTCCTTTGACGCGTGGGAACATGTAGAAGGCCCCTTGCGGCATGTAAGCCTCTATGCCGGGAGCTTTGGAAAGTTCCTCGTAGAGGATCCTCGCCCTTTCCTCGAAGGTCTTAATCATCTCCTGCACAGGCTCCCAGGGCCCACGGAGGGCTACGACTCCGGCCTTCTGCGCGATGCTGGGTGCACAGCTGTACACGGTCACCGCTAGGTCGAGGATCCTTGGAATAACTTCCTTCCTCACCACGAGGTAACCTAGCCTCCAGCCGGTCATGCTGAAGGTCTTGCTGAACCCGTTGATGTAGAGTAAGTAGTTCCTCCAGTCCTCCCAGGAGAGCAGGCTTGTGAACTCAACCCCGCTATAGACGAAGTTATCGTAGATCTCGTCTGCGACTATCAGTATGCCCTTCCTCCTGGCTAGCTCAACGAGGGCCTCGAGCTGGTCCTTGAGGAAAATGGAGCCTGTGGGGTTGTGAGGGTTATTAACCACAATGGCCCGGGTCTTATCCGTTACGACGGCCTCTATTTTGTCTATATTGAGCTTGAAGCCATAGCCGGGCTCGAAGTCCATGGGTACGTATATAGGTTTTCCGCCGAAGAGTTTCACAACCTGGGCATAGGCGTAGTAGCTGGGTTCGGGTATTATGACTTCGTCTCCGGGCCTCACGTAGGCGGCGAGTGCTAGGAATATGGCAGTCTTCGCTCCGGTGGTCACAACGACTTCGTCAGGGTGAACGTCTGCCCCATAGCGGTTATTGAGGTACTCTGCTATGGCCTCCCTTAGCTCTGGGATCCCTGCCGTCTCAGTGTAACCCGTAAATCCCTCGTCTAGGGCTTTCTTGGCTGCATTCCGGATATGCTCTGGTGTAACGAAGTCGGGTTGGCCTATGCCGAAGCTGATAACCCTGCGTCCCCGCGACTGGAGCTCCCTTGCAAGTGCTAGGAATGTAAACGCAGTCTCACCCTCTATCTCGTGCATCACGGGGTTGAGTTCGAGAGTAGGGCTGACCACACTCATACACCCCGGTTAGACTCCTTTAGGGTGGTGCTTGAATTATAAGGGTGGGCTAGTCGCTGGTATAATGAGGATGATCGGTATGGCCACGCTGAAGGTGCGTGTTAGAAGGTACAAAGCAGAGGAATTAGTGGTAGGCGGGGTAGTCATAGGGGTACTTAGACTTGAAGTTGAAAAACAAGCAGAGGCCACTGGTAACTCTCTCGACGTTCTACTATCGGTAGCTGAAGCTGAGGCTAGGGGTAGAGGAGCCGGGACAGATTACTATGAAGTGATAGTCGAGGGCGGAGAAGTCCGGAGGGTCCTTGGGGAGGGTCCGAGGTATACATGGGGTAAAAGGCTTGCCTTCAAGCCTGAGAGGCTGTTAAGAGTGGGAATAGTCAGGAAGGGCGTATTGAAGCCTATAACAAGTCCTCCTCCTGAAGAGTTGGCAGGGGGAGAAGAGCAAGCTGAGACAGCAAGTGAGGGGGCATACGTTTTCAAACTTGATAACGTGGAATGGTATAATGTCGATGAGAACATTTATGTTTATGAGGGTACTTTAACCTTCAAGGATCAGGAGGAGAGCGATATAGTATTAGTTGTACTGGAGACTGAGTCTGGCAGAAGGTATGTCAGGCCTTCACGCGTTTTGAGGAGGAGTAGATCCTCTCGGACTCAACAGTGACAAGGTCGACTAGAGTCGAGTTATGCACTCTAACCAGATGGAGGTACATCCCCTTCCTCGTATATGGACCCTTGCCGCATAGCCTGCAGTATAGGTTACCCTCCTCTCCCTCATCTACTAGGGTCTGCGAAACCCTCTTAATGGCCTCGACTACCCAGCGTGATAGTATTCGTGGCTCAAACTCGTCAAGACTCATAAGGCCGCTAGCAAGCATCGCTGTGTAGTCTGCAATCTTCGTTCTAAATAACCCCTTCCGTGGCACCTGCGAAACCCCACTAGTCGAGGGCGCCTCCGGCGTTGATATAGGTATCAGCCCAGCTTACTTGATGAGTGGCATATACTTATGCTCGCCGGAATCTATTACTACAGGCTGGATCTCTACGAGGCCCCTAAGGGGGGATGACTCTAGCTTGGGCATCATGACCTTCTCGATTTGGAAGAAGCCAGCCTTGTCTGTCATGTAGACGGTAATCCTCACGGGCCTATCCTCGCCGCGTGACACTTCAACTCTCTTTATGGCTAACGCTGAGAGCGCGTGGATATCCATCTTACCTCTTCTGTAAGGGTACCTAGCTCTCCCTTCAGCCATATCAGTGCCGTCGGCGACTTTAACGACTCCGGCTTCCAGGGTTAATGCGTGTACGTCCATGGCTGTAGAGTATATTGCGTGCATGACTTCTGCGGTTATATTGTAGATTTTGCTGCCAGCCTTTTCACCTAAGATTTGGGGGAGAAGCCTATAGAGGATGTCCCTGGCGAGTAGGGCCCCCACAAGCTCGTGGTTAGCTCTGTGGACGCTATTCCCTATATCGTGGAGATAAGCGGCCAGCATTACTATGAGCTTTGCCTCCTCAAGGCTTTCAACGGTTTTATCTCTAATCGTGGAGGGTCTTATGCCGCTACTAACCAGTAAATCAAAAATTTCCAGTGCGCTCCCGGCTACTATCCTAGCATGAACAGGTCCATGGTCATTGTAAAGAAGCCGCGCTACAGCATTAAC
>JALURD010000126.1 GCA_027057815.1 Acidilobaceae archaeon
GATCTTCAACCCTGGTCACCTCTACACCTAAAACATCTACGGCGTACTCCGGCTTGTTCTCCTCTCCAAGTTTCAGCCTGAGCGGTAGCCCCACGAGTATGCTCAGCGCATACCTAATCTCAGCTAGGGCGAGCCTTCCTGAGACTGTCTTGGGCTTCTCGGCAGTCGATTTCGGGAGAACCTCCCCCGCTATACTCCTCGCATTATCTACGATAACCTTTAACTCTTCGCTCCCTAGTATCATGTCTATGGGGAGGTAGCTGTACTTCAGCTTCAATAGGCTCTTCCGAATCTCGGCTACTTCATCCAACACTCTACGTCTGTTAATGGGCCAAGGCAGGCCCCAATTCTTTATCCTCCTCTCAAGCCTAGAGATAGCGTCCTCCGCCACAAGTATACGGTAGTCCCTTGCAGTGTCCAATCCTCTACCCTAGTTGTGCAAGCCCGAGTTTACAGGATTAATGGGCAACGTTGACGCTGAGCCTGTAGCCATAGAGAAGGCTTTTAGTTAAACGGTAGTGGGATTAATTTAATTTAAAAACCCTCTAGAGGGGGATAAGTTTACTTGTATTGAATGGAGGGAATTTTGTCTTATTACAAATCACTGTATACGTACTAGTTTAATACTACTCAATAATACCTTTGGTGAACTATTGTAACTTGGTGGGTGGCGTGTATTGGTTAGAAGTTACCGTCTCGTATTTGACGTTGATGCACCGCCGGAGAACGTTCTCGAAGTAGCTGGCGACCCAAGACTCTTTACGACCTTTTGGGGGTTCGTGGAGCAGTTGGACCTCGACCGTGTTCCGCCCTTCGTCCGGTTCAAGTTTAAAAGGTTCGGGTTGACTGCCATTTTCGAGTATGACTTGGAAATTGAGCGTAAAGGGAACAAGGTCGTATATACTGGTAAGGGAAAGGGGAAATCGTTTGGTGTAACCGTCGAAGCCGCCGCCCGGCCGGGCGGCGGCTCGAAGGTGATTCTCGAGGTATACTATAAAGGCCCCTATGAGTCGTTCTCTGGCCCGTTCCTCAGGGAGTTCGCTGAAGGCATAGCCAAGGGGCTTCAGGCGGCGGCAGCGAAGTTGGGTGAGAAACGGGTAGTCGAGGCCGGCTTAAAGGATGCCTCCTATATTGCACACGTCATTGCTTCAGGAAGACTTTTAGCGAGACGTGTTTATCAGGCGAAGGACGTGTCTGACGTGCAGAAAATTCTCTCCTTCGTCAATACGCTCTCCATGGGCAGACTGGTATTTGCTAGGCTCCTGGCTGGCGAAGTATGTGTAAGACTGCTAGTCAAAAATGGCCGGGTAATCGACGCGCTTATACAGGCGGGGGCCTCAACCGCTGAGGGCCCTGAGGCTATAGAGAGGACTCTCGACGTTCTGCCGGGCAAAACGGTTGAAATACTGGTAATAGAAGCTCCCAGGGAGTAGCGTCGTAAAGTATTATTATTCTGGAAGATATTATCTGGTAGCCAGCACCGCACTAATGAGAGGGCCTTTGAAGCTTTCAGGACAAATCCATAGGTTTCACTTAATCTCGATATCAGCTGAGTCCTCGGCGGAGACGCCTATAGGAGTGGAGATCGCTAGCCTCAGTATAGCACGGTTTATCCACTTCACGGCTGATCCTATGAGTAGTTGAGGAGAGCCTAGGGCTTCTGCCATGGATCTGGGCCAGACCCCGCTTCCTTTGACCAGAGGGAGTACTCCATATACCATGGTTTGTGGATGCGCTCTCCAGGTAAAGTATTGGAGTCCTGGGCCTTTGAGTCGAGCTAGGATGATCCAGTACTTAATAGGTGGCTTGTGTAGTTCCAAGTATAATCTAGCCTCGCCTTTGCGGTCTCCCTCTAGCTCCAGGTACCCGCTTATAGAGCCTCTGCCCCCCTCCACTTCAGCCCGGGCTCCAACTCCGTTCCAGGAGGCGCGGAGCTCGAGGCGGGAAGGAGTTATATTATATGAATCAGGCTTTAGTGGGATGACTAGGGTTTTGAAGAGCATGCCCTTGTAGCCTGGCTCTTCTAAACTATAGGCTGGAACCCTAAGCCATTCTACGGGGAATGGGTTTAATTCGCTCGACTCAGGCCATGTAATGGTCCAATGGAACCCAGCAATGCCACCGAAGTCTTTGAGCTTGAGCGGCCTAAGAACTTCAACGGCTCCGAGGTCTGCTGCTTCAATGAATCTTGTATGAAGGCGTGGCGTTCCAAGGCCGCCAGGAGATAGTGTTGCGATTGCCTCGAGTACACCGGTCTTGACCCGAATAGTCTTGGGAGGCTTTAGACCTGCCCGAGCACACGTCCAAGAGTCTTTTATAGATGAAGCTTTGCTGAGCAAGCGTCTAGGGGATGAGGCGTACCATGAACCTAGCAGGAGAGATCCACCACCCATGGCTGCTAGGACTCCGCTTACGGGGCTGTCCAAGGCTAGGGCTGCGGAGGCCAGCAGCACGCTAAGCCCCGCCAGCATAGGGGCAGCCAGCTTGGGGTGCTCAGGCACGACTAGTGAAACACTGCATTCCACAGAGCCGCGCACCCCTCAAGGGAGGCGACTCAGGGGGCCGTGATGGCAAGTATAGTGGGAGAACTCATAATTAATAATGTGACAGGCCCCTCATTGTGGGCTTGGCGTAGAGTTTTTGTCGGGCTATGGGTCGGTGAGGGGTGTGGTGGTTGGCGCGCGCGGTCCTGGGAAACGTGGTATTTATACTCTTGTTATTCTTCGGGTCAATTAACCTTTACACTGTGTTGGACCCCTCTCTAGACTATTTCAAGGCGAGTCCGCCCCTCGAGGGAGCGCTTTACGATAGACTTTGGGGCTTCGACTGGTCGTCGGGGCTGGACTTGCGGGTTGAGGAGTCTAGGAGCATCGGGTACAAGGGAGTTACAGTGAAGATCAAGCACGTGACATACGCTCTATTCCCATGGAATAACACTTGCAGGATCCATGCATGGCTATACACTGTCGGTGCCAGGGGATCCGGATGGATAGTCTTAGTCCACGGCCTAGGAGGATCCCACGAGTTCTGGGAAGAGCAGCTCGACGGCTATAAGGTGGCATTTGACCTAGCCCTGATGGGGTTCAATGTTCTCTCTATAGACGCGGCTGGCCACGGGGAATCTTGCATCCCTGGTGGGAAGTCGTGGGAGGATAAGGCTTTCACCATCGAGCCGGGCGAGTTCTTCCTGTACCACGTCTACGTTAGCGCAGTCAGGGCTGTGGAGGCTGCTAAGGCGATGGGGGCGGAGCCTGGCCGGATAGCAGTCATGGGCGTATCCATGGGTGGCATGACCAGCTACGTTGTAGCCTCTATACACCCAGATGTCCCCCTAGCGATCCCGATAGTGGCATCTGGATGCATCCCATGCATGATACAGTCGGGCGGCCTTGCTAACCTAGTGGGTCCAACCAATATGGAGGTTACCGACGAAGTTGTTGCAAAACTTGCCGCGGCCGACCCTCTCTCCTACATAAAGCTTGCGGCGTCGAGGGGGTGGCTAGAAGGTAAGACGTTCTATATACTCTTCTCGGGCCACGACGAGTACTTCCCCACTGAGGGCCTAGAGTTCACGGTTGAAGCGCTGAGGGAGGGTGGTGCAAGGGTTTCGGTGGCCTTCGCGGGTAACAATAACCACTACAAGCCGGCGCCGGGCTGGATGGACTCAGTTTTCATAGTACTAGAGGAGTTCCTCAGGAAGGGCGTCGAGGGCGTAGCGTCAATGCTACCCCGCGGCCAAGCGCATGTTACAAGCCAGGCCGCACTCGTAGTAGGCGCCTCGAAGTGGAGGCCGGGAGCCGACGGTTTAGCCTATCTTCCGGGCATCCCCCTGATCCCAATGCTCCTTGGGGGTGAGGTTGTGGGGAAAGTCGGCGACAGGCCACTGGCTAACCTGCTCCCACAGAGCTCCCCCCTTGCACTCAGGCTGGCGATGCTGGCTCTCTTCACTGCCGCGGCTGCGATTTATGCAAGGAGCCGGGGGATCCCGCGCTGGCCCCTAGCTATAGTGGCAGCCTACGCCTCCGCGGCGGCGTTTGCATCGCCATTCTGGCTATGGCCCGGCAGGTTCCACCATAGCGTATTGAGCCTCATGGAGCGCTACGCCGTAACTCCCTCCATGGTCCTAGGGATCCCCACTAATCCGCTTCTCTCACTTGCCGTGGCGCTCTCGCCAGTACTAGCGGCGGCGCTGGCTACGTCTAGGGGGAAAGCGTCGACAGCGGCGCTTGCAGTCCTCTACCTGGTGGCGTCCCTGCTACCATTCATATTGATGAGGGTAGTCTTGAGCGTCATAGAGTCTAGAGCCCTCCAGCCCATGCCTGCCAGGGTCGTGCCTGTGGAGGCCGTCTACATCGCACTAGTGGCGGGCATTGTACTCGCCAGGAGGAAGATTGGCGAGGGTAGAGGTGAGTCGAGGCCGTGGGTTGCAGGATCTTAATCATAGGGTACTCTGGCTTCAGGGAGTATCAGTGGAATCCGGCTGAGGCGGTGGCCGAAAAGCTAAGGGGTAGGAGGATAGCGGGTTGCATTGTTGAGTCCCACGTTGTTCCAGTCTCTTTCTCAATGGTAAGGAAGGTGATTCCCAGACTCTTGGAGAGCGTGGACCCAGCCGTGGCCTTAGGAGTTGGCCTGGCACCCTCAGCTAAGAGTGTACTCCTAGAGCTTGCCGCAGCCAATTATGCGTACTTCGAGGTCGGTGACGAGGATGGCTTCAAATCCGCCGGGGAGGAAGTAGTGACCGGCGGCCCGATGGTAGTCCACACCACCCTTCCGGTAGGAGCCGTCCTAGGCAGGTGCAGGGAGGAGAAGGGCTTGCCCTTGAGGCCAAGCGTCACCATAGGCACCTACCTATGCGGCACACTCGGCTACATACTCATGAAGTGGGGTTCAGAGACCGGGAGGCCAGCCGGCTTCATACACATACCTCCCGACACTAGTTTAGCAATGAAGCTCGGCCTCAAAAACTACATAAGCCTAAGGGACGCCGTAGATTCGGTTGAATGCATCCTCAAGACTACATTGGAACACAGAAGCCTTACCCCTTAACACTAGACGAGGCCGTACCGTGGCCCGGTGTCTACAGTATTGACCCGTAGATCGCATATCATAAGGGGCATTGTCTACCTAGCCCTCTCAACCATAGGTATCGCGATGATGGTTAATGCGCCCGCCATTCTGACCGGTTACGGTTTCGTCTACGCCTCCGCCTACTATGCCGTGCTGTCGTTCCAACCCGGATTGGCGGCAGCACTCTTCGCGGCGTCCCACGCCGTAGCGTCCGCGGTGATAATAGGCTCGAAGGCGGCGTTCACGATAGTGGCGGCTGTTAGTCTTGCACTCAGACCACCGGTTGTTTATGTGGTTGCCAGGCTGAGGGAAAGGCTGGGCGCTGCTGGCTCGGCCTTCGCCCTCGCCGCTCTGGACCAGCTAGTCGCCCTCACAGTAGCGATACTATACTATGGGGACGACGGCATACACACAGCGCTGACCATATACGAGCTATTACTTGCCCCACACGTCTATGCTGCATACAAGCTATCCCGCATGGATGGCCTGGCGTCAATGTTGGGCCCTGCAGCCGCCATAGCGGGGATGGCGGCGCTATACTTCGGCTCAATAGTGCTACCTGCAACGCCTGCGATAATCGCTGGGCTCCTAGCCCCCTTACTGCTTCTCGCGGGTGGGAAGGCGGGATGGACGCGCGCTGCAGCCGCGGCCCTCGCCGCAGCCTTAGTGGGCCTTGCATTCAGCCATGGAGTCGTGGCTGTGAACGCCTCGGTTGCATTGTACCCATTCAAGCCTTCGAGCTGGAGCGGCGAGAGGTGGATGCAAACACAGCCCTGGGAGGGGTGCCCGGAGACCGTGAATGTCTTCGAGGCTACCCACTCGCCCGAGAGGCTGAGGATAATCGATACGTGCGAGAGTGTAGAGGGCGTAGTTGTAGGGGCGCCCAGGATAGTCGGCGACGGAGACTACGTCTTCGACTTGAAGCCTGACCCGGGCTACGAATGGATGCTAGGCCTAGGGAATATCATACTAAGAAAGGGGAGCCTCCACATAGAAGTTGTCCCGGAAGATCACTTCAAAGTCTTAGACCCTATAGGAGGCGGCGTATGCCCAGGGGATCGCGTGAGAGTCACGGGCGTGTACGTCTCAGACACAGACCACGGAATGTGGACCGAGATACACCCGACATACAAGATCGAGGTCCTGGAAAGGGCGTCAAGCAAGCCCTGGCCTGACTGCATAAGGGGCGTGATACTGGAAGAGCCAGGCTAGAGCCGGGTGCACAGCGTCAAGGGGGAGGGATTCCGGGGTAGTTGCAAGCCAAAAATGCCTGCGTGAAACTAGAGTCTATCCCACGGATGAGGATCCTCACGGTAACCGAGCACCTCTGAAGCGATGTGGAGACCCCCCTCAGCTCCGACGCTACATACTCCAAGCTATTGGCCTCCCATCTAATCCTTCCCAGCGGGGTCTTGCAGGGTTAGGAGCGGTGGGTGCTACGTGTTGGCGAGGATCCTGATAGCGGTTTCGAGCGTGGGCTTGGGGCATGCGGCGAGGGCTAGGGTCTATGGTGCTCTCTTAGAGAGGATGGGCCACGAGGTGGAGTATTACGCGCCGGAGCCTGCAGGGTCATACATAAGGGCTTGGGGCGGAAGGGTTATCAGTTACTCCGGCCAGGTCGAGAGTCTGAGCGTTTACCTGGAGAGGCATTGGGTCAAGACCGGTAGTGGGTTGATAGGGTTAAGGGCGGCGCTGGAGGAGCACCGGGCTGCACTGAAGGCGGGGCTGGGCCTCCTCGAGAGTGTCGACATGGGCAGGTATGACTTGGTGGTCTCCGAGGAGTCCTGGGAGATAATGAGCGTCGCGGAGAGGATCCCCGCGAGGAAGGCTTGGATTGCAGACTTCGTGGGCTACAAGCCTGTGGGCCTCCGGGGGATACTGGCGGCGTGGGCTGTGAACAGGTTCCTGCTGAGGAGGTACAAGTACTTCGACGCACTCTTCTACGTAGGCTTGCCCGGGGGACTAGAGTGGAGGATGACACCAACAGGCCCCAAGGCGTCCCAGGTCCTAGGGGGGCTCTTCAGAGTGGTGGGGCCCATACCAGCATTCTTGCCATGGGAGCTGGCTGGTAGGGAGGAGGCTAGGAGGAGGCTCGGGATCCCTGGCGGGGAGCGTGTCGTACTAGTCCAGCTCGGAGGAACACGGGCGGGCGAGGATATAGCCTCGAAGGCCGCTGGTGCGGCACTGGAGCTGGGCCTCACGCCAGCAGTGGCCCGAGGCCCCAGGGCCCGGCCGGGGATCCCCGATGGGGCGGTAGACCTGGGATACCAGCCAATGCTGCCAGCCCTGCTCAGAGCCTTCGACTGCGCCTACGTCCTCTCAGGACTCTCCACTATAGCAAGCCTGGCAGCGGCGGGCGTGCCTGCAGTTCTACACCCCCTCCCACGTCACTTCGAGCAGGAGGAGAACGCGGCGAAAGCCCCTAAGCTATGGCCCAACCTCTTCACCAGGGCCACAGGGGATCCCGCCAAGGACCTTGAACAAGCCTGCAATAAGGCACAGCCGAGACCCGACGAGGCCCTACACCGCAACTCCGAGGCTCTCGCAAACTTCCTAGCCAGCCTCCTCGAAGCTTCCTAGCCCGCTAAGGCAAGGGTCAATTGCTCTATTCATCAAATTATGAAGTCGTGGTCTCAGGGTTTACCCAAGGTTATACGGGCTAGGTATGAGGGGGCGTGCCGAAGCCCTTAGATAACATAGACTTAGAGAAGGGCAAAAGACTACAGGGTAATAATAGGGGATGACATAGACTAATTAATTAGGAAGTATAGGGGCATTCTCGGTAGATTATCCATTAAAGAGTTTCAGGAGCTAAAGGAGGAGGCGCGGGTTCAATGATATGCCTCAACACGAATATTGCGTTCACTTTCTCTTCGAGACAGAATTGACAACAGTCTCCGAGAGAATTATCCGGGAAGCCATTACGGAGGGTATGGCCATATCCATGACTGTCTTCAACGAACTACTCTATATCATAGGCACAAAGATAGCTAGAGTAAAATACGGCGTTAAGGGGAAGCATTCCTTCCGAAAGCATATAGTCAAGCACTGGTTCCCTGACAATGCCATAGAGAAACTGAATGGTTTCATCAGCGACTTCAAAGCAGCAATGTTAAGGGATTACCAGAACCCAGGCGAGTTAGTCGAAACGATTAGAGTCTACAGGCTAGTACCGAGCGACGCTCAGATAGCGTTAACCTGCAAGTGCTACAATATAGAGGTGCTTGCATCCTTTGACAGCGATTTTAGAAGGGTTCCATGGATAAAAAAGTCGTCCCCTAGCGTCGTATTTTACTTTAGCTTATTGAGGCCGTTGCAGGCAAGCCACAGGCAAAATATTAATCCTTATTTCAATTAAATATTATTAATTATAATCGACTACAGGTTTCGCCAGCATGAGCACCATAGGCTTTAGTCGGAATGGCCTCCGATGCATGTAAGGGCCCCAGGTGCATGGTGTGATGGACTGGGAGCTGGCAATACTCAGGCTCGTCTATAGGAGGGTGCATGAGGCTGGCTCCGTCGAGGTGAGCCTTCCCTCGACCCTCTTAGGTGGTGGGGGGTCGCGTAGGATAGACTTGTACAGGGTCACGCTTGAGGGTCTGATAGTCCAGGATCCCTCCATGCTCGATGTGAGGCTTTACAAGGGCCCTGTCAGGGTCGCGCCGGGGCCTTGGAGGGAGTACTGCCGCTGGCATAGTGGCCCCTTGGATGAAAGGGACAAACCCTGGGAGAGGATATACTGCAACGTCCCGGTCAAGGGCGGCCCAGGGTTTTGCAGGCAGCACAGGAGGAGTGAGAGGGCCCTCTACGACGCATGTGCAAGTTTACGCGGTGACGAGGGGCTGGAGGCGTGTAGGCTCCTCGACAGAGCCGTGAAGGCCGAGTACGCGGTGTACCTCCTCGACTATGGAGGTGTGAAGCCGAAGGCGGGCATGACTAGGGCCTGGAGGGTTGTAGAACGGGTTGCGGAGCAGCCTCACGCCGCAGCCACGATACTAGCGGTGTACGACAGTGCCTACCAGGCCAGGCGGGCCGAGGTCATGCTCTCCAAGCTAGGCCTAGCCAGCGAGCACGGGCCGAGGGGGAGGAAGAGGTGGGAGCCTCCCAAGCCGCCAGGGCCGGCGGTCCAGAGACTTGAGAGGGCGGCGGAGGAGGCAGCGAGAGCCCTCGGCGTCGAGTGGAACGGAAGAATATTCAGGGTGAACCCGCCATGGCAGCACGGATCATGGCCTGCCTACATCGAACCGGACAGGCTTGCTGGCCTAGAGCTGGAGCCTAAGGGCTTCTGGGGCGGCCTGCTAGCTATGCAGGCTCATAATGGCAGGCTTGTGGGCGTGGATGAAAGGAAGCTGGCGCACAAGCTCTCACTACTCGTGCTGGCAGAGTAATCTGTCGTGACGACTAATGCACTGCGCAGGTAAGGTTTATCAGTAACCTATGGTTTCCAATCAAGCTTTTGGGTGGGAGGGGCTGGAGAGCTACCATTACTGTGTGAGGGCTCTCCTCGGGAATTCGCTGGGAGACATTGTAGCCGTTAAACGAGTCATTGTGGACTGGCTTATCCGTAGGGTCTTCCTCAATCCACCGGATAGAAGGAACGCGCGGCTCCTGGCTAGCTTCACGAATTTCGTAGTGGAAATTGGCGTCGAAGATAGGAGACTCGCGCTGCTTTCCTACCCGGTGGCGGTTTGGCTCTCCAGGGGCTACCTTAAGCCGGGCGACCCCGCCGCATCTCTCATGAAAGATATTGACCGCACCATTTACGAAAGAGCGGTCGAGGGAATATACGGTTGTGGCGGGAAAATCCTAGACCTAATCATGGACTCCTCCCCACACTACTGGCTAGCCTCCGCAATACTTGTCGAGAGGGATGACCTGGACTCCGAGGTAACTGTGGATTTACTAGACTCGATAATCCGCGAGGCCCTGAACCTCTCAGTCATTGATATGGCTGCTAGCCGTTTTCAGGGGGAGTGCGCCAGTGATGCCAAGAAGCTAATCTACTATACTGTAGAGGGAGGCTATGCGGGGGCTGTTACAGTGGGATTATTTGAGAGGATAATGAGGCTCCTCGAGTCAGGCGCTATCGCAGAGCGGATGAAGAGTCTGGAGGCACTGAAGGTTATGGCAAGGTTAATCAGTAGGAGGGAGGTATCCGGGAGGGTAGTCTTACTTATGTGGGACTGGCTGGATAAAACCGTCAAGAAGGGGGTATTGGACGACCAACTTGTCGAGGATCTCCTAGCCATCCTGGGGGCGCTAGCGTACAGGTCTGAGTCTAAAACGGTCTCACTCATGGTCATCGAGTGGATCGTAGAGGATATTCTACTCAACCCTAATTATTCTAAAGTGTACTATGACGAAGAGCTATTTGCTTAGACTAAAGCCTACTCGCGGCTCCACCACACAGTCGGGTGCAACCATTGAGGTCGTGGGAGCTGGTTGAAGCCTTTCTAGAGACTAGGAGCTGGTGTACTGCGCTCAAAGCGTGGGCTAAAGGTGAGGGCTACCCGGAGGCAACGCTGCTTGCTGACGGCTTAAGCCAGCTCTGTGTTGAGATGAGGAAAACTCTGGGGACCACGGCTGTGGGCGACATGCCAGCGTATGTGCTGGACTCCGAGGCCGCTGAGAGGATTATCGAGTGCATCAATGCCGCTGAGAGACTTTACAGTCTAACACTCTCACCTGCGGCTATACACTTAGCCAAAACGGCTAGGGAGCTATTGGAGAGAGCGAGTGACTAGCGATAGGGGGTAAGACCGAAATTCTGGAGGTGAAACCTGAAAGTTAGAGACAGCATCCTTTGATATTGTAGCCGTGTACCTGCTAGACTTTTTCGTTGGGAGCGGCGTAGACTCGTACACTTACATCAGAAGCAATCACTATATAAAGTCTTATGGTTGTCTAAATCTAGGCTAGGCTCTGCGTTGGTGTGAGGTTGCTAGGAGTGGCTAGGAGGAGGAGCAGGATTAGGCAGGAGGTTAACAGGGTGCTCTACAGCGGGGATCCCTCAAGTTATCTGATAGTATACATTGACAGGGATCCCTCCACTGGCAGGCAGGGCCTTAAGGAAGTGCAAGCTGATAGAATTGTTGGCGTGACGGAGTGGGCTATATTCCTCGACGACGGAGACACTGTGATTCCGCTTCACCGAGTCGTCGAGATAAGGGATAAGAGTGGAATGGTTACCTGGAGCCGGCGTGGTCGTCATTCGTGAGGCCTACTAGGCAAGGTGAGTATTTCCCTGAAACGCTGACTTTGCTAACTGCCCACTTAATTAATGGCATTAGCCTTCTCCTAAGCTCGATGCCTTCCTCTGTAAGTTTATACTCCACTCTTGGGGGGGTTTCAGGGTAGACTATTCTCTCTATAAGCCCAGCTTCTTCCAGTTCCTTGAGCCGGTCTGATAGCACTTTTGGGGATATGCCAGGGAGTAGCCTTAGTATCTCGTTGAACCTGAGCGTAGCATAATTGCCTATAACCGCTATAATTAGCATGGTCCACTTCTTGCTAATTAAGTTCATGATCCACTCAAGAGGACAGTACACCTCTCTACTTCTGCTCTCCTTGATATTCTTCATGACGCTCACCATGTGGTAACCACGTATACAACAGGAAACTGACCAAAATAAATACTATTAAATGTATACTAGCTACTAACCGGTGAGTCCTGAAATGGCGCGTTTGATAGAAGTTTTCGTGGCTGGTTGCCCCCTATGCACTAGAACCACATCTATGTTAAAGGAATTAGTACCAAAGGGAGTAGAGGTCAAAGTGTACAATATATCAATCGACGAAAAAGCCTATGAGAAAGCCCTCCAATATGGAGTCAAGGCTGTTCCAGCAATTGTAATTGATGGAAAACTTGTGCAAGAGGGGTTGCCTGAAAGAACTGTGATAGAAAAAGCGTTGAAAAACTAACTTGGGAATCCTCGGGTTTATTGGTTATCTCCTTTCTTTTTAAGTAATAATCATAAATTTACAATAGTCGTCAATTACCATTACTATTATGCTGTATGCTCTCCACATTTTCTAGCCGTGAGTTGTCGATTGATGCTAGACTTTATAGTCGATAAAATGATTTTGAACTCTTCGATGGTGTTAGCCTAAGTGTTGATTTAGGTGTGATGCCGTCTTAGCAGGTGTGTTCAGCGAGGATAGAGAGGCTATAGTGGGAAGTGCGTGGCCGCCCTACCGG
>JALURD010000127.1 GCA_027057815.1 Acidilobaceae archaeon
CTTGGCGAAGGCGTATGCTAGGGCCTCGACTTGCTGGAGGCCGTGAGCGGACTGGGAGGCCTGCTCTGCCTCACTCCAGAGCTTGATCAGGGTCTCATTGACTAGCTCTACGTAGCGGGTAATGTCTAGGCCGTGAGTGGAGGCCCAGGAGAGTATTTCAGCCTCCCGCGCCGCGGTCAAGGCATCAACGGCCCTGAGCGCCGCCTCGTAGTAGCCGCCTGATTCGTAGAGCTTCCTCGCCTCCGCTATGGACTGGTTTGCGGCCGAGGCCAGCTTTGAGATTATCCCCACGTCGCTGGCAGGGATCCCTTCGGCCGCCTGCATGGCGTAGGATAGGAAGTCTGAGATCTCATTGATCATCCAGGGTGGAACCCCCGGGAGCCCTCCGCCCTCGCCGACTGGATTGACCCCGTATACCGCCTGGTATGCGCTGGCTAGCGTTGGTGCCGCGTAGACCCTCACACCTAACTCTTCGCCGAGCTGGGTCAGGTTAACTGTTACGGGCCTCCTCTCGATGTAGACGAATGGGCCTATCTTCTTCTCCACGGTCTCATAGTAGGTGTAAACCTCCTGGCCTGCGGGTATGATGAATAGTTCCGCCCCAGCCGAGGCGGCGGCCTCGAGTTTCTCCTTTAACCCCCCAACTGGACCTATACTCGTGTCAGGCTGGATCATGCCAGTCGCTACGACCCAGCTAGGACACTCCTCACCCTCGAGGAGGGCGAGGGTTGCTAGAGCCATGGCTGCGCCAGCGCTTGGGCCGCCAACTATGATGCTCTCTGCTTCCAGGTCATAGTAGAAGTCAATGTTCGACATATCGACTCCAGCAAGGAGGCTGGCAGCGAATGCAGCCAGCCTAGCACTCCCCTGCGTGTCCACCATGGAGGCCGGGCTTGTGGAGATGTACACCCTGCCAGTCCCGGGATATGCTATGGTCACGGTTAGGTTGCCCACTACTCCGCCTCCGGTGCTGGATACTGCTACGATGTGCACGGTGCAAGATCTCGTAGTGACTCCTCCGACATCAGCGTGGAGTATGGGGTAGAATGCGGGCAGAGCTAGCAGGAATAGCACGGCTACTGCAAGCCTCAAGGCTCCAGCACCCTTAGAGCGGACTAGTGGTCCCAGGCTAGTTATACGCATTCTCCAAATGCGTCCTTGAGGTCAATATTACCGGTCGTTCCCGGCTAGATTAATAGTGGTAGCTAGCTATTACTTAGTCTAGAGTGAGGCTGGTAGCTTGGAGCTGAGCGGCAAAGTGGCCACTATCGCCTTATATGCATTAGTGATATACGCTCCAATACTCTACGTAGGCTTGAGCCTAGCTAAATATGGTCGTGGCTGGCTGTCCCGAGCTATAGGCTACGCCTTAATCGCAGTCGCCATTGTTAACGTGTACTTCGTAGGCTTGCTCTCCTTTATCTCATATGCTTGCCTAGCGATAGCCCTCGTCTGCAGAGTCATAAGGCTGAGACCCCCTGCATTGTCAATGCTTCTAGGCTTCATATTCTCGAGCCTTATAGGCGGCTCAATCCTGGTGCTATACTACCCAGCTGAGTCCTCCATCTACTTCAATGCGCCCGCAGCACTGTTGGGAGATGAACTCTACGATTGGGCGGTGAGCACGCTAGGTCAACCGGGCAGCCCTGAAGCCCATGAGACCGTTCCCTCCATACTCAGGCCCCCACTGGTATACCTGACAGCCTCACTAGCGCTCTGGACAATAGCCGGGACCCCATTCATGCTAGCCGCCAGGAGAATCTTCTCAGAGCTAGCATGCCACGCCTCTGAGGGTGCGTAAGGCATTAATTGTCGAGTGCAGTTAAAGAAAGCGGATGCAGAGGTGAAACAATTGTTAGGGATAGTCCTCCTATTCATTACGGGCCTGCTCGCCGGGATACTAATGGGATATATGAGGGGGAAGAGCATACCAAGGAGTCTAGCGGCCGGGGTAATGCTCGGCGCTGGTCTAGTGATACTCCCGACGGTCCCCTTCGTTGGATTGTTAACCCTTGGGGTTCTCCTAGTAATCGGGGGAATACTCCTGGTCAAGTGATCAAGTGATAAGGGCGGGATCCCTTCCTCAAGCGCTGCTTACATCCTCTCTGGAGCGGGGATCCCGAGTAGGTTGAGGCCTAGGGCTAGATTCTCCTTGAAGTGGTACACTATCAGTGCTTTGCATTCTCTGGCCCCCTTGTCGGGCTCGTGTATCACGCTATCCCTCTGGTACCAGCTATTGAACTGGTCGGCTAGCTTGAGTAGGTATGTTGCTAGGTCCTCTGGTGCCAGGTCGTCGGCAGCCTTTGCCGCGACTAGGGGGAGCCTGCTCGTCTTTATGAGGAGGCTCCTCCTGCCGCCCTCCTTGCATGCCTCGGGGTCCACGGCCTGCCAGTCTATGGGGCCGTGCTTGGCCAGGATCCCGGCTGCCCTCGCGTGAGTGTACTGGAGGTATGGGCCGCTGTTTTCCTGGAGGTCTAGTATCCTGTCTATGTCTATGGTTACAGGCTTGGGGGCGCTGGTCTGGACGAGCGCGAATCTGACAGCCCCGACTGCCACCATCTCAGCGGTCTCCTCTATCCACTCCCTTGGAGCCTCCGGGTTCCTGGATCTCACCTCCTCCAAAGCCCTCGCCTTAGCCTCCTCTAGAACGTCGTCGAGCCATACGGCCTCGCCTCTCCTACTCCTCATCCTCCTCCCAGGTAGCCTGACTATCTCGTAGTCGTAGTGGATGGTGTTGAGCGCTTCTCTCCTATAGCCTAGGCCGAGGAGCGTGAGCCTCACCTGGAGCTGCTCCAGCCTCTGGTCGGCTCCGACAACATTGATCACTTTATCAGCGTTGAATGCCTTGAACTTGTACAGCGTATACGCGACGTCCCTGGTGGCGTAGAGTGTCGTACCGTCGCTCCTCACGAGTATCATAGGTGGCACCTCAAGCGTTCTGGGGAGCTTGAACGCCTTCCTAGCCTCAGGGTCGGGTTCGACTAGCTCCTTTATGATCTTTGGGATATCGATAGCCTCAGCTCCCTTGTAAATGGTGTGGTACCTGCTCCTCCGGGCCTCCTCGAGTATCCTGGACACTGCGCCGCTCCATAGCAGGTCGCTCTCCCAATCCCAATCATCGAAGGACACGCCCAACCTTGAGAGTGTTGACTTGAAGCCCTCCAGAACGGCCTCAGCAGCCCTCCTGACCTCGCTCCTCTCCGGCTCCTCGCCTGACTCGTACCTCCTCATAATCTCCTGGACAGCAGCCTCCGGGCTCTCGATGGACTCGATGCCGTGGAATATCTTATCGAAGAAACCGCCAGGATCACTCTCCCTAAGCTTGGCTAAGACCATAGCTAGCTCCTCGAGCCTAGCCTTGTCGCCCTCCCCCGCCTTCACCTTCCTCGACTCCTCAACAGCCTCGATGCTCGTGTGTGTTACAGCGTAGACCCAACCAGCCAGCTCGTCGACCTTTAACCTGAGCTTTTCAGCCTCTCTCCTCAAATCCCTTATCCCAGCTAGTCTGAGGCCCAATACCAAGTAGGCGACCTGGAGCCCAGCATCGTTGACGTAGAACCTTGTGTTCACTACATGGCCACGCGCCTTCAGAAGCCTAGCAAGCGTGTCGCCGAGGGCGGTGTTCCTGGCGTGCCCCATATGAAGAGGGTGAATCGGGTTGGCGCTCGTATGCTCCACCACAACCCTTAACGGCTCAACAGCGCCAGGAACCCTGGGCCTCCACCCCTTAGAGTAGAGGGCCGCCAACTCGCTGGCCAATACTCCAGCGTCTATCTTCACATTCAAGTAGCCGCCGGCAAGCTCGACGCTCACCCACTGGAACCCCGACGTCTTCAAGCCTTCGCTTACAGACTCGGCCGCCCTCGAGGGATCCACCCCAGCTCTCCTAGCATACCTCATCAACGGGAACCCAAGGTCACCGTACTCCTCCCTAGGAGGTGGCTGTATGAGCCTCCAGACCTCGAGCCTGTCAGCACCTGTAACCTCGGAGAGCAGGTCGGCCAGCCTCTCAACCAGTGAAGTGTACGGGTCGAGCAGGCTCCCAGTCACTACTGGCTACACCCCATTTATGCAACGCA
>JALURD010000128.1 GCA_027057815.1 Acidilobaceae archaeon
GTCTCCGGTAAAGCGCCTCCAAGGTGCCTCTATGCGGTCTAGCCCTTTTTAAGGCGGAGAGGTATTCTTCAACGTACTCGTCGAGCTTCGCTGTGAGCCCTTCTATCCTCATATTATGGTATACATTGTCGTAAATGGACTCTGAGGAGCCAGCTTGGCCGCTACTCGGTACTATAAGGTAAGGTTCTATGGCATCCAACGCGTGCTCATGCTCGTCGAGGCCGTTATGTTTAGCCTTTAACTCGTCAAGATACACTCTGATGGAGGCATAGATTGCCTGAAGCGGCCCGGGATCCCCTATGACGCGCTCTACAGACCTTCTGAGCCTCCTAAGTAGATCCATGGAGTGGGGCGTGAGACCTGGCATGAGGCCGAGAAGACTGTCACTCGAGAGTCTAGGGGTGTCAATAGTATAAGCGAAGAGTGTTATGCGGAAGGGTAGCCCTATAATGGAGCCTGACAGGGATCCCTCAGGACCCCTCTTAACCTTGAATTCCACGTCTTCAAGATCTATCCCTACGAGGGGATGAATGGACTCCTGGTAATACGTTGACGCTAGATACCTGGCGATGGATTCGGGACTAATATAGCCTTCATCGACTGCTTCTCTAACATCGTAGTCGGTGAAAGGTACAACTACCACTAAGCCTTTGGGACGCTCAACTCCCCTGAACACTCTAGACCTAATAGCCTCTTCCATGCTACCAGGCCGGATCCTCCTTGGTGGTAGTGGTAGCTGCACAAAGTCCTGGTTCATATCAGCTACTACGACAACAGGCCTCGATTCTCGGTCGAGGAGCGAGTAAATGGATGAAATCATGTTCTTAAGGAGAGTCGTCTTGCCCGAGCCAGTGGTTCCAATCACTAATACATGCTGGAAGAACGTCCTCACCTGGAGCCTAACAGGTATTGCTCCATCCTTGACGAGGCCTCCAGGCGTTGCTAGGGCTCCCAGCGGGATCCCAGCCTTTGGCAGGTCGAGTAGTCTCTCGAGGACCTCAGGCTTCGGGTCAATGACGGGACTCTGGGGTTCAATGCTTGTAACAGCGGGTCTCACCTCCCATTTCTCCGGATCCGCCTCTACTACGAGTTCTCCTAGAACTGTAGTTCGGGTCAGGAGGCCGCGGGGATCCGGTGTTGAGGAGTAACTGCTTAAGGGGGGCTCAACTCCTAGCCCTGCAAGTTCATCGCGGCGTATGATGCTTGAAACTCTGACAAGTATTAAACGCCCAGTTTTTGGATCTAACACGGTCAAATAATCTCCTATTCTATGAAATGGGGCATCATGCCTTGAATAATACACGTTGGGGTCTAGCTCAAACTCTACACGGGCCCCCTCCTCGACCTTCACCTCGCTATACCTTGAAACTCTCCCCACGAGCTCTCCGTATCTCTCCGCCTCTGCGTAGGCTCTTTCGAGTAGGGCTCTAACTCTGTTCTCGACCTCTCTCCCCGACTCGCCCGTGTAATCTAGTAGGCCGCGGCCCTTCTCCACCTCTCACCAGCCTCCTCAATCAGGCTCTCATAATCCAGGGGGATCCCGATGCGCATGGACTCCACGGCTATCAGCTTCCTTAGAGCGCTTGATATGGAACGCGCCCTCCTGTCGCTCGCTAGGAGCGGGAGCGGCAGCCGGGAGCCTAGGGCTATACTGGCTAGCGAGTATGCGTGGATAGGCTCAAGCCCCCACGCGCGGAGCCTCTTCAGGCTCTCCTCCGTATACTCGAGCCTGACCAAGAGCAGGCCGCGGGGTCCTCCATGCCACGCGCCGGGCGGTATTGCTACGTACTCAGCTATCTTCAAGGGGACTCCCGGGAGGTTAGAGTGCCTGACCCCGATCTTGACTGATTTGTAGACTTGGCCAGGGAACCACTTAGTGCATTGCGACGCTATAGCCCTAAGCATGTAGAACTCGTCTGTCTGGCCCTCGGCATCCCCGCAGGCGCTATTCCTGATGGCCTTTGAAAGGATCCTGCTCCTAGATAGCCTCTTAACTACGCCGATAACTACTCCTCCAGACCCTTCAACCTTCCGGACAGCTTCAACCCTCCGGGCAACCAGGACCCTCCAGGCCTCTCTAACACTGGTAGGGGCTCCAGGCTCAGCCAATGCCCCAGGTACTGTGAAGAGTGGACCGTCCACGAATACTATGAACCTCGAGGAGCTGCGCTTAAACGTGGGAACCATGGATATTGCCCAGTTCTCCAGCTCGACGCGGGCTTCATCCAGGGCCTGAGCCATACTATAGTCTCTATCATAAGGCAGGCCTGCAGGGTTCCGTACTGTAACGCCTGGAGGTAGTTCTGGAAGCGAAGGTTCCACAGTATTCGGGAGTATCCTGATAAATGGTGGGCCTGGCGGCACTGTAATCTCGTATTCATATACTGGAGGCCAATCAGCCAGTTCCACCGGTCCATGGCCTGAGACGCTTACAGCTGACACTATCATGCCAGCCGCTGCAGTCTCGACGTGACGCGCGCTCGAGTCTATGCCTATGAAGTCCAGAGGGGCTCCCAGGTGACTCATTCCACGTAGGGGTAGTGGGTTGACCGCCCTAACGGGCCGGGAGGAGCTCTCATACACGAAGGCTTCTACCATGCCTAAATCTTCGACGGGAGCTCGTAATCCGGCGAGGTCGTCGAGTCTAAGAATGCTCGGTGAGACTTTTCCGTTGTTATTATTGGCTAGTAATACTATGGATTTTATTGTTTCCAGCGCGATTGAAGCTATTTCCGTAAATGTCAATAGATCCCCACCCTAGGCTGTATTCGCCTACTCTGATACGTGTCATCCCATCATGAAGGTATTAGGTAATACCATTTAGACCTTGCCGTCGCACCTTTCCCCTAATAACTAGAGGGTAACTCTGTAACTCTACTTACTTGTCTCGGCTTTAACGAGGGATGCTAGCTCGTCGAAATCGGCTTCAACGTAAATCTTGCCATCCTCCTCGACAGCTTTTAACTTGAATAGGGGCTTTGGCGCTATACCTTTAAGCGGCGAGCCTGTCTCGAAGTCGAATCTCTCCCTATGACCCGGACAGACTATTCTACCATCTTCAAGCTCGTGCGAGCAGAGCGCATAGTATTTGTGAGGGCAAACCCCGAGATATGCTCTGACGGAGCCGTTGTACCTCGCGATAAGTATGGGAATACCGCTGACTATCTTAAGGATAGCGTGACCCTCGCGTACAGCGGGAGACCTTACTATAGACACCCTCTTAATAGGCAATCGCGGCACCCTATGGGTAAGCGTCGCTACAGGGAGAAGTTAATTTTAGTCACGCTATACTCAATTGAAGGTAGGCCTATGAGGAAATGCCCGCATTACAGAGGCGCATCTCCCTGTGACGACGTGCGCCCTGCCCGAGGCCTCCTCACATAACTAGCAATCAGTATCCCGAGTAACCTCTCTGTCTAAATACTGCCCGAAGAGGTAGCTTAATCACGGGAAGTAGGGGTGCCATCCTTGGCTGGTTCTATAGGTGTTGTAGTCAAGCCTGGCAGCGGGCTCGCGGAAGATGCGGCTATCCGCGTAGTTAAGCGGCTAGAAGAGCGTGGAGTTGACGTTGTCGTAGACGAAGATACGGCTAGGAGTTATGCTAGGTTCCGCAAATACCCTACATTCAAGGTGGACCGGGATCCTCCTGGGAGAGTAATAGTGGTTGGTGGTGATGGCACGTTACTAAGGACTGCTATGAAGCTAGCCAACCCGGAGAACGTTGTATTGATGACTGTGCGTGCTGGCAAGAGAGGATTCTTGTTGGACGTGGAGCAATACGAGATAGAGGATAGAGTGGATGATTTTGTCGAGGGTAACTTTAAGGTGGTGGAGTACCCTAGGCTTCAGCCCTACCTTAGCGGTTCCCAGCAGGAGCCTCTTCCCTGCGCTCTCAACGATATAGTACTCATAACTAAGATGGCTAAACTAGTCAATCTGACCGTGTATGTTGAGGGCGAGAGGATATATAATATAGACGGTGACGGCTTAGTGGTGTCAACGACCGTGGGCTCAACAGCCTATAGCTTAAGCGCTGGGGGCCCAATAGTCGATCCAAGGCTTGACG
>JALURD010000129.1:0-2560 GCA_027057815.1 Acidilobaceae archaeon
TGGCGAGGGGATCCCTCTTGTAAACCTCGGCTAACTCCTTGACTTTACCATTACTCCTATATGCGACTAGGGCGGCGGCGTGGCCTGTGGAGCGGTAGTTAAGGTAGAACCCGACCCTTTTCAGTATTCCCACTGATGCCAGCCTCCTTAGCCGAGCCAGGAGCTCGTCCTCGCTTACTCCAACTATCTCAGCGGCCGAGCGGTACGGGTCATAGTCTAAGCTAAACTTATACTGGAGAGTCATGAGTGTAGACGCGTCTATGGGGTCCAAGCCAGGCATCAGGATCCCCCCAAGGCCTGCTTTAGAAGGCCGGGGTCGAGCCCCTCCTCAGCCATGATCCTAGCGTAGGAGCCAGGCTCGTAGGGGCACGAAGGATCCTCGGCCGTTACTCTCCCATGGTATGCGAAGGCCTTGGCCCTGCTCCCACCGCATATCCTCCTGAACTCACACCTGCCACACCTTCCCTCAAGCCTCTCGTCACTCCTAAGCGCCTTGAAGAGAGGGCTCTCCAGGTAGATCTCCCTCAAACTCTTAACTCGAACATTGCCTGCTGGAAGTGGGAGGAATCCGCTAGGGTAGACGTCTCCCTTGTAGTTGATGAACACGACGCCCCGCCCGTCCCTAGTGCCTGTCGTGTGTGCCATGGCAGGCCCGGTGGGCTCGCCGAGCAGTTGTTTCAGCCTCGCTGTTAGCCTCTCATAAAGCCTGCCTAGGCCTTTAGTGAAGAGCTGGGGCCTCCCGAGCTTCTCGGATAGCGACCTGGCTATTGAAACCCTCCTGAACATGGGGCCCTCAGTAGTCCTCACCTTAATCCCGTACTTGCTGACATCGTAGAGGAAGTGCGTCACGTCCTCCCATTCCCAAGGCTTCAAGTCAGCCTCGAAGCCAGCCCTCCCCACCGGGACGATGTAGAAGACCTCCCACACCCTCACGTCGAGGTCGAGGAGCAGCTTGGCCATATCAGGTAAGCCTTCGACGGTGTCCCGCATCACTACAGTGTTGACCTGCACCCTAAACCCTGAGTCCTTGAACCACTTCAACGCCTCCAAGGTCCTCCTCCACGTTCCTGGAACCCCCCTGATGGCGTCGTGGACGCTCTCAAAGGGAGAATCGAGGCTGAGGCTTACCCCACTAACACCTACCCGGGCCAGTTTATCCACGGTCTCACGGGTAAGGAGCGGAGTCACGCTCGGAGCTATAGCGAGTCTGATGCCTTGGGAGGAGGCGTACTCGAGGAGGTGCCAGAGATCCTTCCTCTTGAGGGGATCCCCGCCTGTAAAGATCAGTATGGGGCTCGGCTTACCGAAGGATGCCACATCGTCTATTAGCCTCTCTGCCTCCTCAGTGCTTAACTCGTCCGGGAGGGGATCGGTTATAGCCTCAGCCCTGCAGTGCTTGCACACAAGGTCGCATGCCTTCGTGGTCTCCCAGAACACCAGCAGAGGCTTCCTCTCGAAGGGCCACTGCATCAAATCGCCCGCCCAGCCAGCGGGTGAGGGGCTCAATCCATTTCTGCAGGAGTATATGGAGCCATAACCTGGCGCGTCCCTTTGAAAATATCTATATATACAATGCTACGTTAAGCCTCTGCACCCGCTTCTGCATGGGCTGGTGAAGGGGTTGGGCTGGATTCCATTGTATATAGACGTGGCTGACTTCAAGGTGCTCGTCGTTGGCGGAGGCCGCGTGGGCGAGGGCAGGGCCATGCTCTTCTCAAGCGCGGGGGCCCGCGTTACCGTGGCTGCGATGGACTTCACGGAGAGGCTTCAGGCAGAGGCAAAGTCCGGCTCTATAAGGCTCATTAAGGTCAGGCTACCTGATGACTGGAAAATTCTAGTTAAACTCATAGATGAGAGCGACCTAGTGGTCGTAGCAGTACCTGACCCTAACATTGCACGCCGCGTTGCTGGAGAGGCTAGGGCTAAGGGTAAGCTAGTCAACAATGCTGTAGACTACAGGGACGGGAATGTTGTCGTCCCCTTCAGGGGCTCCACGTCCTATGGGCTCCACTTCGCGGTGACAAGCCTGGGCAAGGCTGGTGTTGCCGCTAGAGTAGCAGCCGAGAAGGTTAAAGAGTGCCTGGAGGGCGACGGGGAGCTAAGGGCTCTTTATGACTCAATGGCTAGGCTAAAGGAGTGGTTGAAAGCTAACGTTCCCAATCCTAAGAAAAGGATACCGATATATTTCAAAGTGGCCGAGGACCCCGACTACCAGCAAGCAGTAGCCCGAGGCGACGCTGAGAGGGCGTACATGAGAGCGTTAGAGATCGCGAGGACCGAGCTCTCCCAGGATCCATGAGAGGATCTCCCTAAAACCATACTCCGTCGACAAGAGGCTGGTAGAGGCCACACTCCACCCCATATCCTGCAGGAGTACTGCCAGCCTCCCAGGCGCGACCGTCAAAGCGAAGGCACACCCACTCCCTCCTGGAGCAGGTGAGCCGAAGTCAAGGCCAGCCAACGCTATAGGGGCCCCCTGAAGCCTCGATGCGAGTGCTGCAATGGATGAAAGCCAGGAGTCCTGCGCCTCCCTAAACCTTTTAGCCCTCCAGTAGAAGAC
>JALURD010000129.1:2570-11893 GCA_027057815.1 Acidilobaceae archaeon
CACCATTACAGCCTTTGGATTTGAAGGCATGCGCCACTATCCGCCCCTGAACCCTCCAGTCTATAGGTCCGAGAACTCGGCACCCGCTCGTGGCCTTCGACTTTACAGCCTCCAAGTGTCCGCCAGGGGCTGGCAAGAGAGTTATGGCGAGCCTGCAGCCTCTAGGTAGCTCCTCGTCTACCTCGACTAGCTCCACATCAATTGACTTTGTAGCCGAGACTTCCTCAGCTAGCCTGGAGATTAATCCCGATCCCAAGGCTGACCCAGGATTGTGGTAAACTAGGATGACGGCCATAGCTCAGCACGCAAACCGCTCAATGGCTAGTACCCTCCTTAGTCATCACCTCTTGGGGCCTGATTATTGGGGGGTCTCCTGACTCTCAACTTGTATGTTGGAGAGTATATTCTTACATGCGGCTATGTACATAACGATGTTTAGGATCCTCAGTATATCGTGTAGCCTTGTTAGTAGGAATATCATGCCGGGTTCCTTGCTAGATACCAGTAGGGACTCAACCTTCTTTTGGAGCCTGGATACGGTCTCGAAGGCCTCCCTCAGCCTCTTAGAGCTGGGTGCAATGACGAGCCTCGTAACTAGCGTTATGAGTGATCCTATCTCCTCAGCTAGTTTCTCGAACTCGCTCGGTAGCTCTGAAATCTTGATTTTATCGAGGAGCCTTATAGTGTTCCAGAGGGTGTCGTTCACGAAGCCCAGGTAGCTAGCCGCTAGGCTAGTGTGCTGAATGTCTATCATAGTCGACTCTCTCAGCTTCTTGGCCACAATGTACCTTATTATTGTGTGCTGGATCCTAGTGTACTCCCTCCATAGGAAGCCGGCCTCCTGGAGGTCGGAGGGCTCGACGCTTCCCTTGGAGGTGATCCTTGTCAGGAGTTTGAGGAACCTCGTAGCGTTGAAGCCTAGGGAGAGTATCAGGTTGGATACGTCTACTCTTTCAATGTCGAGGAGTATCTTTATCTTAACATCACCTTCGGGGTCCGCCGAGACATCTACTCCCGTAAGGCTATCCGACTTCATCCTCATGAGGTAGAGGACTTCCTCTAGGTCGCCGGAGACCTTTACTGTCGCCTCGCTTAGGCCGGCTAGGTAGATGCAGTTGACTGCATTCGACGCAGTCTTCGCATCAAATTTTGTTAGGTCTATCTTTATGTGGGTGGAGTTTTTCATGCTAACGAGCGTCGGCGATATCCTGATGCTGTCGCCCTCATCGATGAGGTAGACCTTGCTTCCCGCTTGAATCCCGAGCCTTGAAGCCCACTCCTTAGGAATAGTCACGACTAGGCTCGAGCTACCGAGCCTCTGAACCCTCCTGACTTCGATTGACATGCGTGCAACCCCGCCTTTACAGACCACCCTGCTCTTGGTCCTACACTGTTTCCACTGCTATTTAAAAGGGAGCCAGCCAGAGTATATCTGTTTAGTGGCTCATTTATTCATTATTTATAATTCATAATTATTTCGTTAATCATTAAATTGGGGTAATGTATCTTTTTACGCATAAAGCGAGGCCGTCAAGACTATAAACTTCGGGGACGCAGTACTCGAAGCGATCGAGGCCCAGCTCCAAGGCTCTCCTAAGAGTTGTAGGCCCTATCACGAGGATGGCGCGTTTTGGGGGTTTTCTAAGCCTAGGCAGTACATTGAATGCTATTAATGGGCTAGTCAAGACTAGGAAGTCGTAAGTATCTGCAAGGAGAGCGGCTCTCCCAGCGGCCACTTCATCTACTAACACCTTGTACGCCTCAACTTCGACGAGGCCCACCTTATGAAGCTTTACTACGGATCTAAAGCCTGTATTGTAAATGTTCCCTCTAATCCATGCTACCCTCCTTACCCGTAGGGAAACGGCTAGCCTTGCCAGATCCTCGCCCGTGTGCCGGGGAGGGATGACTGGATTCACTCCCAGGTGAAGCCTGACCTCCCGGGCCGTCCTTGGCCCCACAGCGCCTACGATGGCCTTTGAGGCTAAGGCCTTGACTTCATCCGTGACTCCACTGGCTCCAGCGTCGCGTGCGAGCGCTCTGGGCGCTCTCGGGCTTGTGAATGCGATGAAGTCGAAGTCTCCAGCCTCGAGGAGTCTCTGTGCGCAGCCCTCAACTAGCTCTGTTTTGATGACTGGTATCCAGCTGGTCCTGCAGGGGCCTAGCGTTGGGGGCGGCGGGTCTGGGCCTAGTAGTAGGGCGGTGCAGGCCTCCGGAGCCAATACTTCTCCCTCCACTCAACCTGGGGGCCAGCGATTACCAGCGCTGGCGACTCCACTGAAGGGTACCTCTCAGCCAGCTCGCTGGCTGGGCCAGTGTATACTTTCTGATCAGCCGTTGTGGCGGAGACCACTATGGCCGCCGGGATCCCGGGGCCCCTAGCTCTAGCTATCTCCTTGAGTACCTCTCCGACCCTATGCGCGGCCATGAGCACGACGACCGTATCAACGGCTGATGCTACCGTGTAAAGGTTGACCCTACCCGGAGATCCCGGGGCTCGGGTCCCCGTGACTACTGCAAATGAGGACGCATACCACCTCCCCGCGAGCGGGATCCCTGCATAGGCTGCGGCGCCTACGTAGCTCGGGACCCCAGGGACTACGGTGCAGGGGATCCCGTGTTCTATGAGGTAGGCGCACTCCTCCTCCCCCCGGCCGAAGGTGAAGGGGTCGCCTCCCTTCAGGCGGACGACTATATTTCCCTCACCGGCTTTCTCGGCTAGGAGCTTATTTATTTCATCCTGGGTCATGTAGTGACGGCCTCTCTCCTTCCCGGCATATATCAGCTCGGCGCCTGGCTTCGCCTCAGCCAAGATCTCCTTAGGGGCGAGTCTGTCGTATACTATGACGTCGGCCATTCTGATGAGTTGGAGCCCTTTAACGGTTATGAGGCCTGGATCCCCCGGGCCCCCGCCCACTATTGCAACCCACCCAGTCACTCCCTCATCACCTCCCGGAGAAGGGAGCGGGCTGCTTCAGCCGCCTCCTCGCCCAGCTCCCCGGGATCCCTGCCCCATAGGGTCTCCCAGGACCCCCGCGAGCCGTCGGGTGAGAACGCGGCTACGTGGAATCTCAGCATGCCCCCAGTTAGCCTTGAGACCCCTCCTACTGGCAGGCTGCAGCCTCCCCTGAGCTTCTCGAGGAAGACGCGTTCTGCCACGGCTTCGGCCTCCGTGGGTTTATGGCTCGCGAGCCTGAGGATCTTGGCGCCACTCCACTCCCGAAGGCCTACCACGGCGATTACGCCCTGGCCGGGTGGTGGAGTGTAGGGGATGAGCGGCAGTATCACCCTGGGCCTGTTTACTCCGAGCCTCTTCAGCCCAGCCTCGGCGGCTAGGAGGTAATCAGCGGCGCCGGAGTCGAGCTTCCTCAGTCTCGTGTCGAGGTTGCCCCTGATAATGATTGTTTTAACCTCTGGGTTGGCGTTGATTATCATCGCCTTTCTCCGCGGGCTTCCGGCTGCCACCACGACTCCTGGTGGGAGCGCATCGGGATCCCTAGGCTCCAGGCCCTGACGTGGGACCAGGGACTCGTTGGGGACCTCCCTTGGCGGCACGGCAAGTATTTCCAGCTCGCTGGCCATCTCCGAGGGGAGATCCTTCATACTATGCACAGCCACGTCAGCCCTTCCATCAAGGACCGCCTGGTTGACCTCCTTTTCGAATACCCCCTTCCTACCAAGCTGGTGCAACGGCTTATCCTGCACCTTATCCCCCAGCGTCTTGACTATGACGACTTCATACGTCAGCTCAGGGATCCTCGACTTCAGGAACTCCATAGCTATCCTGACCTGTTCAAGGCTAAGCTTACTCCCCCTAGTGGCAACCCTCAAGTGCATCCTGGCTACCCCAGGACCTCCTGCGCGGCCTCCTTTAAGGCTTCCTGGAACAATGCCGAGTCGTCGCTAGTATGGGCTGTGCTGGGAAACAGTGCCTCCAACTGGCTGGGCGTTATGAGGATCCCCCTCCTCCTGAGGGCCTCGTGAAGCCTTGCATACGCCGCCTTATCAGCCCTCCTAGCGTCGTCCGCGTTCTCAACCTTCTCGATTCCAAGGAAGAACTGTAGCATCCCGCCTGCCCTGTTCACCGTATAGTCTGCGTCGAGCCTTCGCAGGGCGTCGTGTATGGCATCCTCTAGCTCCCTAGCCCTCTCCGACGCTAGCCTGGACGCGTTGATCTTCTCGGCGATCCTGATAGTAGCTAGCCCGGCCACGACGCTCACCGGGTGGCCATTGAACGTGCCGGCGTTGAACACCTTGCCCTCGGGCGTTAGGTGCCTCATAATCTCTCTCCTGCCAACTACTGCTCCTATAGGGAAGCCTCCGCCGATGATTTTGCCGAGCGTGACTATGTCTGCTTCGACCCCGTAGGCCTCCTGGGCGCCTCTAAGGGAGAGCCTGAAGCCGGTCACGACCTCGTCAAATATCACGAGGGCTCCATGGCGTCTAGCAGTCTTCGCTACGAAGTCCAAGAACCCCTTCTTTGGGGGTATGACTCCGCTGTTAGCAATCACGGGTTCTAGTATGACTGCGGCTATCTCGCCTCCACGATCCTCGAATACCTTCTCGACTGATTCTTCGTCGTTAAACCTCGCAATGAGAGTCTTGGAGGCGCACTCCTCCGGGATCCCAGGGCTCGACGGAACGCCTAGGTGCCCAGCGGCGCTCCCAGCAGATACAAGGACAGCGTCGTGGGCGCCGTGGTATGCTCCATCGAATTTCAGAATATACCTCCTCCCCGTGTAACCCCTGGCTAGCCTGATCGCGGTCATAGTGGCCTCGGTTCCGCTATTGACCAGCCTGACCATACCGCCGGGCTTATATAGGCTGACGAGCTTCTCGGCGAGCTCGACCTCGGCCTCGGTTAGAGACGCGTAGAGCCAGCCCTTCTCTAGCTGCTCAGCGATGGCTGCTGCAACGTCTGGGTGTGCATGGCCTAGGAGCAGGGGTCCATACCCCATGATGTAGTCTATGAGTTCCTCGCCGTCAACGCTCCATACTCTTGAGCCCTTAGCTCTCTCGACTACTATGGGGTAAGGCTTCACGAGAGCCCTGACGGGACTGTTAACCCCGCCGACGAGGACCTGCCTAGCTCTCTCCATGATGGCCATTGCCTTCTCCACCACTCATCCCCCACAGTTTAGAAGGGGTTGAATCCTTCTTTGATTAGCCTGGCGGCGTCGACTGCATGGTATGTTATGATTATATCAGCACCTGCTCTCTTGATAGCGGTTAGAACCTCCATCATCAACTCGCTCTCCTGGGCAAAACCTTCCCGGGCCATGAGCTTAACCATAGCATACTCCCCGCTAACGTTGTATGCCGCTAGGGGGACGTCGGGAAAGTTCTCCTTAACCAGGCTGATTACGTCCAAGTAGGCCAGCGCGGGTTTCACCATGACAATGTCTGCTCCCTCCATTAAGTCGTGATGCACCTCCCTTAGGGCCTCGAGCCTCCTCCTCGGGTCCATCTGGTAGCTCCTGCGATCCCCGAACCTCGGTGCGCTATCCATTACAGTCCTGAAGGGGCCGTAGAATCTGCTCGCGTACTTTGCCGAGTAAGCCATTATGGCCACGTCGCTGAATCCCTCCCTGTCGAGGGCGTCCCTTATCGCGGCCACCTGCCCATCCATCATCCCACTGGGGGCGATGACGTCAGCGCCAGCCTCAGCTTGGCTTACGGCTATTTTCCTGTAAACCTCCAGGGTAGCGTCGTTGTCTATGTATACACCCCTCCTCCCCTTTCTGGGGATCCCGCAGTGGCCATGGCTCGCGTAGCCGCATATGCAGAGGTCCGTAGCCACCAATGGCTCCCAGCCCAGCTCCCTCCTAATGGTCCTCAAGGCGACCTGTACGGGCCCATCGCTCGCGTAGGCCCTGCTCCCTACTTCGTCCTTCACTCGGGGAACGCCGAAGAGGAGGAACGACTTCACGCCGAGGTCCATCGCGTTCTGCATGAATTCGATGAGGTGGTTGGAGTCGGGCGGATAGCGTTTGTGTCCCTCGAGGCCGGGAGCGGGCTCTGGTTCGGTTATGCCTTCCCTAACGAATATGGGTAGCATGAAGGCCGAGGGTTCTAGTCTGGCTTCGGCTACAAGGTCTCTAATGGCCTGAGAGCCCCTGAGACGCCTAGGTCTAACCCTGGGGAAGCCAGGTGAAACCACGGTCAAGCCATTCACCCCTAGTTACTTCAGAAGCTTTTTGAGGTACTCCTCCCTTATGGTCTCAGCTAGGCCCGGGGGGATGCCGCCGTTGGACGCAGCTTTCTTGAATGCAGTGTAGAGGGGGTGGAGGAGTCTTCTGTAGAAGGATCGAAGCTCGGCTCTCACTCTCTCTACGTCCACTCCGAGTCTTGAAGCTAGTTTAGACGCCTCCATGTTGGCTAGGGCCTCGGCGTAGGCGTTCAAGGCCTCTAGGGCTGGCGAGAAGGCGCGCCACCTGAGCTTGGCTAGCAGCTTCGAGAGCTCCTCCTCCACAATAGCCTCAGCCTCGGGGATGTGTCTAGCCCTTCGCCTCACAGCCTCTCTGACTATCTCCTCAACCTCCTCCATGCCATAAGCATCCTTGACTGCTTTAGGCAGGGATATGTCAATGATGACCTGGCTCCTGCCAGAGAGCCATGAGAGGTCTGGGGCTCCGGAGACTGCTACTATAATGGCGTCGTAGTGGTTCCCGATGGACTCGGGGGACAGAGATGTAGCCGTTGCTGACAGGCACTGGGATGCCAGGCGAGCAGCTGCTTCAAGCCTTCTGCCCGCCACAGTCACCCTCTTAGGCGAGTACTTACTACAGAGGTAGGCCACTACTCCCTCAGCAGCCTCACCAGTACCAACCACTAGCACGTCAGCACCGTCGAGACCCCCTAGGAGTCTCGATGCGAGTTCCACCGCGGCTGTGGAGTAGCTGGCTGTGCCCTCCGAAAGGCCCGTCTCTTCCCTAACCCTCTTACCAGCCAGCAGGGCGGCGTGGAAGACCTCGTCGAGTAGCGGGGTAGTATACCCTGCCTCCCTAGCCTGTCGCCACGCCCTCCTTACTTGGCCCAGTATCTCGGGTTCCCCAAGTATGGCTGACTCCAGGCCAGCAGCTATCCTCAGTATCCTCCTAGCTGCCTCCACGCCTCTGGAAATCCTAAACTCACTTGCAAAGCGTCCCACGACTTGTCTGATACCGTCTAGAGCATCATTTTCATCGCCATCCACGTATACTTCGAAACGGTTACACGTAGCCAGAACTACAACACCCGACACCTTAGGATATACCGCCTCATAGACTCTAGACTCAAGGCCTTGGAGCTTTGACACGACTTGAAGTCCGGCATCCTTATGGCTTACGTATAGTGCTCTCAGCTGAGACAGCGTATCATCTTCGAGTGCCGATCGTTCCGCCCCCCGGGCCTGCAATCAAATACACCAATGAACAAGGCCGGTGGGACGTTTTTTGTGGAGAGGCTCGGTTTAGCATATGTAAAAGCAGGTATACGTATAGCCGGATATATATCACAGCTTCTTAAGCGGCGTTGACTTCATCCACTAGCTTAGCTCCAGCCCTCTCCAGGGTTTTGTAGACAGGGCAATACCTCTTGACTAGCTCAACTATTCTCCTTGCCGTCCTTTCATCCATGCCCTCAACGATGTATACAATCCTTGCGCTCTTGACACCCACTCCCAGCTCGAACTCCATTTCGGCCTCAACGGTTACCCCCTTATACTTTGCCTCAAGCTTAGAGGCTATCATATCAAACATTATGGCCTCACAGGAGGAGAGGGCAGCCGAGATAAGCGAGAGAGGGTTGGGGTCGCCCTCCTCCATCTCGCTGAAGACGCTCAATTCGAGGCCTCCTGGAAGCCTTAAGAGAGCCCCAGCCTTCCCAGGCTCCTTCCTCGCAACAGCCTTCACGGGCTTCAATTCCACCTGCTCCATATCATCCCACCCGACGCTGCTCCTGGTAGAAGAGGAAAGCGGCCCCTAGGACAAATATTGTATTAATACTTGCCGTTCCATCTTTTTATCGGTTAAAAGGTCGAGGTTTACCGATTCGACCTGAATGGTGTTTGCTGGCTGGCTGATGAATAATTATTCCCTGTCAGGGCTTCTACTGCTGGGGTGCTAGCGTGCTCTGGGAGTTTCCAGTTAAAGTTGAGGACTACGGAGCAGTCAGGATCTACGACGTGGTTAGGGTGCTTGAAGTCGATGGAACGGGTTACAGAGGAGGGCCTCGAGGGGTTGTGTGGCTAGACAGCCAGACCGTGGAAGACACAGCATACAGGACGGGCATAGTCATACCTGTAAAGGATGAGGACTTGCTAACTTTAGAGAACGTCATAGCGGCCATTCCCCATGCAAGCACTGTTATCCTGGCATCAGCCAGCAGCCGGAAACCCGTGGACAAGTATGCAAGAGAGGTCGAGGTTGCAAAAGCGATACATGCTGCAACGGGTAGGAGGGTTGTGGTATTCCATCAAAGGGATCCCGCGTGGGGCGAGGCGTTGAGAGGTACACCGCTGGAGCCCCTCCTTGACGAGGAGGGCCTCGTTAGGAAGGGGAAAGGGGAGGGGATGATACTGGGTGTTATAGCTGCCGCGGCTTTGGGACTGGACTATGTCGGCTTTGTCGACAGTGATAACTACGTTCCAGGGGCGGTGCATGAGTATGCTTTAGCGTACTATACGGCCTTCACATTAGCATCCTCCAACAGTCATGTCATGGTGAGGATCAAGTGGCCCTTCAAGGCGAAGCTTGAAACTAGGGAGATTTACCTCAGGAAGAGGGGGAGGGTCTCCCAGCACACGAACACTATACTCAACTACGCGCTGTCGCTGAACAAGAAGATCGAGACAGAGATAATTCATACGGCAAACAGTGGAGAGCATGCTATGGACATCAAGACAGCGTTGAGCATGGAATGGGCTGGGGGGTTCGCGGTGGAGAGCTACCAGCTTGTCTTCCTCTTCGAAAAGTGCTGGCTGGGCCTCCAGAGTGGGGTATGCCCCCTAGCCCCGCCTGGCATTAGGGTTTACCAGGTGGAGACTAGGAACCCGCACATACACGCCGAGAGGGGAGACGAGCACATAGCGGAAATGGTTGCCACTAGCATGGGTACGATTTACTATTCAAAGCTCGCTGGCCCAGAAGTTAGAGAGCGGATACGCGACCTACTCAAGAGCTATGGTCTAAGCGAGGAGCCGCCAAGACCAAGGGTCTACCCGCCCCCAGGAAGCGCGGACCCGTCTAAGGTCTTCTCGAGCTTCGTGGCGGCAAGCAAAGACGCGGTGATACTGGGCGAGTAAACCTAGAGTCCCTAGAAGAGCGGTGCCTCACCGCGTAGTA
>JALURD010000130.1:0-857 GCA_027057815.1 Acidilobaceae archaeon
TGAGGCTGTCTAGGAGTCTTCTGAGCTTTTCCCTGTCTATTGTTCCCACTTCCTCGACCCTTTCCCCGCCGGCGTACTCAACTAGTTCAACGTTGAAGCCTGAACCCTTCTCTATTTTGGATAACAGATATCTGGCGTCCTCGATCCTCCCGGGCAGGTAGTCCCGGTCGGCTTTGGGCACGAGTGCTACGTAGTAGACTGAGCCGTCGGGGAGATAGTATCTGTTTATGCTGAGAACTCTGGCAGGGTAAAGGGCGGTCTTTATGATTGAGACTGGGTCTTTCGCCTCGCTAATGATTCTGACTCTTCTAATTCCCAGGTCTCGGAGTTTCTTTTCTAACGTCTTCTCAAGCTCTATAGGGATCCCTCTGGCCCCCCTTACCGTTATGTAGAGCGTGCCCCTAGCCCTCTCCGCCTTCACATACTCGAAGCCCAGCTCCCCTACTTCCTCCTCTATCTCCAGGAGAGCCTTTAACACGTTGATCTCCCACTCCTGTACTACTCCTCTTTCAACCTTAGCCTGGCACGTCGGGCATAAGAGGCCGGTACGCACGCATATGGTGTCCAGTGGTATCTTAACCACGCTCGCCACCCCCCTCCCACGGGGTGCCTTTAATCCTTAAAAGACCCAAGCTGCTCCACCGCCGAGGCGGGGGAGGTGCCGGACCAATGCCAGTAACAGACCCTGAGCTGTTGGCCATAATCGAGAAGCGCGTGTTGAATAAGATGGTTTGCAGGAAGTGCGGCGCGCTGAACCCGCCTGGAGCTAAGAAGTGCAGGAGATGCAGGAGCAAGAATCTCAGGCCTAAGAAGAAGGGAGGCGCCCTCAAGAGGTAGTCTTAGCTGATCCTACACAC
>JALURD010000130.1:867-4025 GCA_027057815.1 Acidilobaceae archaeon
ATTCTATACCCTATTCCTTCCCGTCCCGGCTTTGCTCCTACGCCTCTCGTTTTACGGTAACAGTATATCTATATCAGGTACCTAGGTTAGGCCCTCGGGTCGGGGGGCGTGGCTTGGGTGGAGTGCACTGGCTCGACAAGCTGGTGGATTCACTCATACCTAAGCTTAAGGATAGAGGCAAAGACGTCCTAGTATTCAATGGGGGCCTCAGCGTTTCGGGCGTACAGCACATTGGTAGGCTTCGCGGGGAGGTATTGCTGGTAGAGGCTGTTAGGAGGGAGCTGGAGAAGAGGGGATTCAAGGTTAGGCAACTCTTGACACTGTATACTCAGGATCCCTGGAAGGGGAAGGAGGAGCAACTAAGCCAGTTTAGCGACAGGAAGGAGGCTGAACGGTACATAGGCTGGCCCCTTGTTAGGGTCCCCGACCCTAAGGGGTGTCATTCAAGCTGGGTTGAACATTACTGGGAGGACTTCGGGCCATACCTTAAAGAGTTCACCGATGGCAGGATAGAGGTAGTCTACACCCACGAGTTATACAAGAATCTTCTAAGGGACTTCGCCTTCGAGGTTGTGAAGCGGAGGGAGGACGTTAGGAGGGTGGTCAACAAGTATAGGGGGCGGAAGCCTTACCCAGAGGGCTGGATACCCCTTGAGGCGATATGCCAGAATTGTGGTAGGATAGACTCGACTGAGGCTGTTAGCGTTGACCTTGAAAGGGGGAGAGTTAGGTACAGATGCAGGAACTGCGGCCATGAGGGGGAAGTCGACTTCAGCGAGGGTAAGCTTAACTGGCGTATAGAGTGGACGGGGGTCTGGAAGGTTCTTGGTGTTGACTTCGAGCCCTACGGTAAAGACCACGCCACACCGGGTGGTAGCAGGGATAGCTGTGTAGACCTTGCAGTCAACGTGTTCGGCTTCAAGCCGCCTGAGGGTGTCTGGTACGAATGGGTCTCTCTGAGGATTGCGGAGCGGGAGGCTGACATGACTAGCAGCGGCTTTGTCGGTGTGACGCCCAGGGAGTGGCTTGAAGTGGCGCACCCTCAAATCCTTAGATTCCTCTACTTCCTCCATCCACCACAGAGGAGGGTAACGATAGACTTGACAGAAGTGCCTCAGTACTACGAGCAATACTACAGAGCCGAGAGGATATACTTCGGGGCCGAAGAGGCTCAGAATGAGGAGGAGCGGGAGTACCTCTCAAGGACCTATGAGCTTAGCCACCCCGGCAGGATTCCCGAGAAGCTCCCAGCGCAGCCGCCGTACACGCACGTCGCGATATTGGCCCAGATAATCCCCAGGGAGAGGCTCCCAGACGAGGCCCTCGAGAGGCTGAGGAGAACGGGCCATTTGCCCAGGGACGCGGATGCCTACAGTATAGCATGGACCGTGGCTCTCCTCGAGAAGGCTGGCAGGTGGGCTGAGAGGTATGCTCCGCCACACCTCCGCATTAAGATCCCGGAGGAGCTGCCGGGGGAGGCTCTTAGCCAAATCGAGGATCCCAGGAGGCTAGCCGGGCTGGCCGACGTATTAGCCACGCTGACGGAGTGGAACGAGGAGTCGATTAAGTCTGCGCTGATAGAGTTCGGCAAAGGGATGAGTAAGGGGGAGAGGAGGAGGTTCTACAAGGACTTCTACCTCGCCATACTAGGCCGCCCGGAGGGCCCGAGGGCGGCGCCCCTGCTCTCACTGCTAAGCAGGGACTGGGTTGTAGAGAGGCTTAGGGAGCCCTTACGAAAGCGCGGTGGGAGCTAACAGGAACCTCACTCTGCTACCCTCCACGCTCTTGAAGACTAGCTCTAGGGGCCTGTCGCTGGAGAACTTCACGTCCACCGCTTCGGCTACCTTTGTAAGGCTGAGCACATTGTTAAGGTAGGCCAGGTCATAGGCACTGGTTGCCGGGTTCTTAACCTCGAGGGCCCATAGAGCTGCTGAGTCGCGTGTAAGCCTAACCTCGACGCCCCTGCGACCTTCAGCCTTACCCCTCATAACCAGGTAGTCCTCCCCGGCCTCGAACTCCATTACATCGGCGACTATGCTTGCATCCTTCACAGCCTTCTTTATCACGTCGCTCATCACGGTTGCCTCTACGTCGAATTCTAGGCTTATCTCCTCTGGAACCTCCGTTACGACCTCAATGTTAGGTATCAGGTACCTCTTAGGCGGTTTCGACTGGATTGAAACGAGAATCCTCTCATCGGTGACGAGGAAGGTGACGTGGTCTCCCTTCTTGCCCCTCTTAACCATGTTCTTAAGCCTCTCCATGTTTACTCCCATTTCAACCTGGTCCCTGCCCTCCGCAAGCTCTAGCTCAGCCAGAGCCTCGGCTGGAACGTTGATCTCAATGAGAGCAACCCTACCAGGATCCATGGCAACTACCCTAACACCTTCCCTAGTTATCACGAAGCGCGCTTCATCTACTATTTTGCCTAGTGCCTCCATCATCTCCCTAAACGTCTTGGCGTCCATAAAGGTTACCTTGGCCGCTGGCTCCCCTAGAGCCTCCATCAGCGCCTCACTCACCTAAGGCCACCTCAACACATTCAGTAGCTGGTAGCCGGATATAAGCCGGGAGAGTGATCCTAATACATGGACCGCCGCGGCGGGCCCCAGTGATGGTCTACGCCATCGACGGAGCCCCCACGCAGGCTCCGAGCCCGTGGGGGCAGTGAGTGATGCCCGTCCCCGGGAGGGGGCGCCGCGGCGGCCAGCCGCGACCTTCTATTAATAATGAGAAAGCTAGTAAGGCTCCTCGGGAGGGGGAGGCCTAGCCTTAGACCTGATTGTTAAGCCTATCAGGGGCATGGAGTAGAGACTCATCGGGTCCCATGGGAGGTTTGCTGGGGATGTGCAGAGGAGCCCCCTTACCTCCTCGCCATCAGTAAGATTCACGAGGACCACCTCCTTGTCTAGCCTTGAAAGAGTGTCATCTACCTCCCTGAGGCTGTATGAGTATACCTCGACCGCCGTGGCCCGTGCCAGGGAGTTCGCGACAGATACCGCCTCCCTACTGTTATCGACAACGATTACTGAGAGTATGGGGGCCTGAACGTCCAGGTCTAGTACCTCCGCTGATTTGGGCGTCTTATCTATGAGCGTTGGCGGGTAGAGGAAGCGCGTCGGGGATCCCCACTGTATTACCCGGGCGCCCCTGGCCCG
>JALURD010000131.1 GCA_027057815.1 Acidilobaceae archaeon
AAGGCCTCCTAGCAGGATGGCCGCTAGGATCATTATCATTACTAGGAAGGATGATCTTGAGGGCACCCTTAGCTCCCAGGGGTCGATCCGGAGCCCTCTATAATCTCCCTTAGCTAGGAGTACCCTGAGGCGGTTAATTCTCTCAGGGTCTGCAAGTAGGTATGTGAGCCCTGCTCCGGTGAAGAGGCCTCCCAAATGGGCTAGGACGGCGACTCCCGTGTCGAAGGCTGATAGAAATAGCTGGAGCGCTATCCAGCCGGAGAGTAGAAGGGATGCTCTAACTGTTGTGCAGTAATAGATTAGCCTGAAGCCTAGGCAGAAACACATTCGAGAGCCTGGATATAATACTAGGTACGCGCCTATGAGGCCGCTTATCGCTGCGGAGGCTCCGACGATGAATGGAACCGCCTCCCCAGCGTGGAGTGCGAGGGTTACTATGGAGTGCACCAGTGCGCCTAAGATGCCGGATAGGAGGTAGATGAGCAGGTACCTCGCCCTCCCGAGTGTGATCTCTACGTTGTCACCAACAACGTAGAGGTAGAACATGTTGCCAGCCAGGTGTAGTATGTTGGCGTGGAGGAACATTGAGGCTAGAAGCCTGCCGGGGCAGTCTAGCTCGGCGATGCAGGATATCGTCGGCATCAAGCTTAACGGTTTAAGCCCGGACCTTGCTGCCGGCGTGAGGGTGTAGAGGAATACGATTACGTTAACTGCGATTAGCAGCTTGGTGAGCCAGAAGCTACCCCGAGGGCTTGTATCGCTCACCTCGCACTTAACCGCCTCCCATACGGGCTTCCAGCCCGACTGGGGCTCCAAGCCCCATCAACTCTCAGCTAATCGTTGTACTTGATTTCACCTTTAAACTCTACTATGTCCTCCTCCCCGCGTTTATTGATAGCACGTGGCCTGTTATCCCCCTACTCTTGGCCGGGTCTGCGAGGAAGAGCACGGCCTCCGCTACGTCTTCAGGCTTTAGTATTACGCCGAGCGGGTGGAGACTCTTGACTCTCTCCCTCTTCTCTGGGGTGTCTAGGAAGCTCTTCGTCATATCGGTCTCCACGAAGCTGGGGGCCACGGCGTTCACCCTTATCCCTCGAGGTGCCAACATGACTGCGAGTCGCTTAGTGAGACCTATCACCCCGGCCTTGCTGGCGGCGTAGGCTATTCCGGCGACAACGTTTCCTGTCTCTCCGGCTATGCTCGCGATGTTCACTACGGAGGCCCACGGGGCCTTCTCCAGAAGCGGGAGGAGAGCTCGGGTTACGAGGTAGACGCCTGTTAGGTTTACCCTTATCGTTTTCTCCCACTCCTCCAGCGTCGTATCCTCGATGCCTCCGAGCTGGAGGATCCCCGCGGCGTTGACTAGCACGTTCAGGTGCGGAACTAGCTTGGAGACCTCCATAGCCATCCTGGACACGCTGCCAGGGTCGCCGACGTCCACTTGGACAGTGTATGCTTCGGGGGCGCCGAGGCGCCTGGCCTCCCTTGCCGCCTCCTCGGCTTGGCCGCGCTTCTCCCTATAGGCTATGACTACGCTCCAGCCCTCCCGGGCGAACCTTAGGGCTGTAGCCCTACCAATACCCCTACTCCCACCAGTGACTAACGCGTAGACGCTCAAGCCTCCAGGTCACCGTTCACCCGAGAGCGGTAGGTTAGGGTGGTTTATGGTCTTTTAGGGTGCCGCCCTCGGGGTCATCACGGTCTCCGCTGGGCGGGCTACGGCGGTCCGGCCGCCCTCGCGCACCCAGCGGTCACCACGCTATCTCACCGCGGGAATGGTTTATAGGCTTCCCGGGAGGCACGGCGAGGTAATGGTAAAGCACGGCCCAGGCAGGCACACAGCCCCAGCCTACCCCATAGCCCTGAAGGGCCTAAAACAACCCCGAAAGACCCTAACCACAGAAACTGCCCCACCGCACCGGGGCCAAGGCTTCAGCTTACTCCATACTTACTTCCTCAAGGCTCCCCCTATGGCTCCGCCTATCATGCTTAGGAGGGCTGTGTAGAGTGTTAGAAACACCGCCCCAAGGCCTATTAGGCCCCCGAGCAGCGCGCCCAGGGGGCCGGCCACGACTCCGCCCACGAGGCTCAAGAGTATTGCCAGGGTTATACCTGGAAGGGCCCCGGCTAGGAAGCCTGCCACTGCGCCCCTAGTCGCTCCTCCGCCTGCTATGAGGCCCGCCACTAGCCCGGCTATGATTGGACCTATCCCCTTGAAGGGGAACAGGAGTATGTTAACGGCAAAGCCTACTATCACCGCTAGGAGTAGACTCAACCATGCCCACCCTCACACTTATAGTTTGCAGGGTGAAGGCCTATAACCTCTCGCCGTGCCAGGCGGGTGGACCAGTAGCGTGTACTGGTGGGATGACAGGGGGAGAATCTCAAGTGATGGACGCCGAGGTCTTCGAGGGAGACGTCTGGAGGGAGGTCTTCGAGGCAGCGACTGAGGTGTACAGGAAGCTGCTCAGGAGGCCGGAGGAGTGGGAGAGGGTCAAGCTCGCCCTGGCCGAGGTGGTTGCCAACGTTATAGTTAAGTACTTCAAGACCGTGCGTAGGGTCGCCTTCGCCGACCTATCAGGGGGAGAGTGCGCCAGCGACACGAGGCCAAGCCTCGACATCGACATACTCGTGCTAGTAGACAGCCCGGCGGAGGAGTACGCCCTCAGGAAGCTGGAAAGAGTCATAGACAACGCACTCAAGGAGGCATTCGTCTATACCACAGGCTACCAGCTATACAAGGAGATAGCAAAGCTCTACAGGAGGGGCCTACACCATAACCTCCTAGAGCTGCACGTAAACGATGAATTCGCGAGGATGAACTCAAGGTTCTGCCCGCCAATAGAATTATACAAGAGGTGAACCGGGAGAAACAGTGCCTAGAGGAAGGGTGTTATCCTGTGAACTTTGATCTCAGGGTCTTCTTGTCGATCTTGCCCGTGCTCGTTAAAGGCATGTCCTCGACGTAGTGTATCTTGTCTGGCATCCACCACTTTGCGATCCTGCCCTCCTCCACAGCCTTCTCCAGGTGCTCCCTAATATCCTCGGGCTTGGCAGTTCCCTTGATGATCGCTATCGGCCTCTCTCCCCACTTCTCGTCTTTCACGCCTATCACTGCAACCATCTCGACTCCCGGAACCTCACTGATTATCGACTCTAGGACTGACGAGGGTATCCACTCGCCGCCGCTCTTTATAGCATCCTTCACCCGGTCTAGTACGACGAGTCCGCCGTCTTCGGTCTTATAGCCTATGTCTCCCGTGTAGAACCAGCCGTCCCTGAAAGCTTCACGCGTCTTCTCGGGGTTCAGGTAGTAGCCGTCGGGCATCCAGGGGGACCTGTAAATTATCTCGCCTATTTCACCCGGCGGCAGGTCCCTACCCTCAGGGTCTACGATCTTAACCTCCGCGAAAGGCACGGGGTGGGTAACCCTTGCGACGTCCTCTTCCCTCGTGTGATCCGTAATTATTGATATAGACGTTGCCAGCATATCCGTTGCTCCATAGATGAGCGAGAACCTTATCCCCGCCTCTTTCATCCTCTTGGCTAGGCTAGAGGTCACTGGAGAGCCCCCTACAATAGCCTTTAGGCCGTTGAAGCGCTCGCCGGTCTCTAGGAGCATGTAGAACATTGTGGGGACCCCGTTCATCCAAGTTACTCCCTCCTCTCGAATCTTGGCTACAACCAACTTAGGGTCAAACTTCTCGACGAAGACCAGTTTCGCCCCTATGTATGGGGCTATGAAGACTGAGCCCCACGATAGTATGTGGAACATGGGGATGAGCGAGAGCATGGTGTCGCTGCTGGAGAGCTTGGCCGGAGTCTCGTGGAGGGCCAGTTGGTGTGCTATGGCTAGTGCTCCCATGAGCATCTTGTACTGCTGGTACACGACTATCTTGGGGAGGCCAGTTGTACCGCTAGTAGTCAACATCACGTAAGGCGCATTGGGATCTGGGCTCCCCTCCACAGGCTTCGCTTCGCTTATGAGATCCTCGTACCCGTCAATGCCGACTTTCCTGGATTC
>JALURD010000132.1 GCA_027057815.1 Acidilobaceae archaeon
GCATGAACCTACGGCTAACCATTAACTCGTAAAACTTCTCCTCAATATCCTTAACCTTGCTCGGGCTTGCCCCATAAGCTTCCTCGACTTTTGCTAGGAACCTGGCCACCCTCCTAAACATCATTGATGGTGTTTCTTTGAATCTCCATGACTCTGGATCCTTTATTAAATACCTAGCCTCCATCACCTTCAAAGCGTTGAATGAAAAGTTTAGATCGTCCTCATTAAACTCTTTCCAACCATTTTTACCATACACGTCCTTGTATATCCGAGCCAGCTCGTACCTCTTAGCGGCTTCAAACCATTCAGGTTTGTATACACCTCTCTCCACCATGTTTCTGGCTACTATATCGGCTATCCTCCATGATGGCACCTCGTTCCCGGCCTCCTCTACTTCCTTTCTTACTGTCGCGAAAAGCTTGTCGATCTCGTCTTCTCCGAGGCCCACAGGTTCAGCTGCTTTCCTTATGCTCAAGTATAGTTTTGAGGGTAGAAACCTCTCTTTTCTACCATCCCTCTTCAAAACTATTAACGTCTTCCCGGTGTTCATGCCAGCCATTGTGTAGCGTCACCTCTGGCTCTGTTGCCTAGGCTCTGAATGGTGTGCAACCCGGGGGTAGGTTTCTGAAAGTGTGCTGAGCTGTACAGAGCTGGCGTTGCCTCCACGTCGCTAAACCCTTCTAGGATCCTTGTTAGTAATACCTTGTTAATGTTCGCAGGCTCCTATGCTCCCTTGAGCCCTCTGACTAGGCCAGTTATAGAGGCTCAGGCACTGGAGTTACCTCTGGTTCAGGGTGCCAGGGGTGCCAAGGACAAATAGATCAACTAGGAGACGAAGGAGATCAAGCGGCTCGCAGGAACTAACTAGCCGAGCGCGTAGAAAGTCTAGGAAGCCTAGTTCCGGTAGAAGATTATCTGAAAACGAAGTTGAAGCTCTGGCACTGGAGGTCGCCAAGGAACTCGGGTCCAGGCTTGGATTAGAGGGTATAATTGATGAAGATAAACTAGTTGATATAGTTAAAGATATCGTAAACTCGATATCAGAGTCTCGATCCACAAAGCCTAGCCTGGATTCTATTATAAAACGTATCCTTGCCTCGTCGCAAGTCTTCCTCAAGGCAGTAGCTGCCCGGCTCGTCGAGGAGACTGAATCCTTGGGGCAGAGTCAGCTAGAATTCATAGTGGCCAATGCACCGGAAGTCGCAGGTAAAGCTGCACCACTACTTTATCAGAGAGCAATTGAGATCGGCGCGTATCACATTGTTGAATCTCTCAGACATCTCTGGGTTATGCACGGCAATCCTACACCAATATCTTGTCCTCGGTGTGGATTTAGGGCTGTCACGCCAAACCTTACATGTATGGTATGCGGTGCCGTGTTGGATGAGCGTGAGGTTAAAGATTCTATTGGATTTAAGGAGTTACTTAGGGATTTTGCTGAAAGGGCTGATCCTAGACTTGTGGAGGAAGTATTGAGAGCGGGTTTCGTACTTGTTAACCATGAGATAAACCCTCCAAGCCTTAGGTCGGCCCTTAGATTTTACGTGGAGCTTTACCTATCTCGAGACGAAAAGGATATACTTAAATCTATCGTGGAGAAAAGGCTTGTCAGCGAGAAGGCTTAAGGTTAATCCTTTCGGTGGGCTTTAACCTCTCACATATAGAGCATACGCTTTCTCCTCCTTTGCCAAATATTGGGCCTCCACACATTTTACATGTCCTCCCACGCCTAGCCAGCTTTGAAAGTTTTGAAATCGTCTTAAGAGCGCTATATTCGAGTTCAGGTCGCTTATAGGCGATGCTGTAAAATATCTTCTTTGAAGGGCTTCTAACTTTACATGGGCTCCAAGCTTCTATGCCCATTCCTGCAACATAGGCTGCTACAGTTTCCCCTTCAATGGTTCCAAACGCGTGAATAATCTTCACACTACCTACATTTCGCGATATAATTGAGTCAGGCACTAGCCATGCCATACCGAGAATTATAGAGTCTAGCGTTGCGAGTATTCTGTCAGTTAAAGTAATTGGTAGGAGAACAGCGTTACCCCCTATAGATGATGCGACATGCGCGCTCCATGCAACGTCAAAGCGTAGACATTCACTGAGAGAAGCCTCTTTAGGCGGGGATACACTTAACCGCATAACTCTTACTCCGATATCATTAAGTAAACTCAAGTTGAAGACTTCAACCTCGTTGGGTACAAGTGCTACTATCTCGGAGCCAAAACGCCTCTCAACCCTGGCCGCCACGTCAAGCAAAGCAAGTGACAAGTGCGGCGCTGTGAAGGTTACCGGTATTACTATCCGCGATCTAGGTGGTAGCCCTCCTGCTTCGCTGACGGCTCTCCTTACAGCTCGTTCTAGAGTTCTCCGTAAGCAGGTTTTGCAGAGCTTTTGCCCGCTATATGTTCTGAGGTAAACCGCCTCTCTCCTCTTGCATGCATCACATAACGCCACCGAGCTAACCACCCATCGGGAGCCGCCTTGTATGGAATACACTTAGCCGTTTTTATTGAAGACCACAAGAATCCACGAAAAGTTTATATAGAAGTGAAACTACTTGAAACTCTGCGGGTTGCACCGTAGAAGGGTAACAGGGGTGGTAATGGCATGGCTGTTGGCGTCCCCATAATAGTGCTCAAAGAGGGCACTCAAAGAACTTATGGTAGGGAGGCCTTAAGGAATAACATTCTAGCCGCTAAGGTTATGGCTGAACTCCTAAAGAGCAGCCTGGGCCCGCGAGGCCTAGATAAGATGCTAGTTGACAGTTTCGGAGACGTTACTGTAACTAACGATGGCGCTACCATAGTCAAGGAAATGGAGGTTCAACACCCAGCGGCCAAGCTCCTCGTCGAGGTCGCTAAAGCACAGGATGCAGAGGTAGGCGATGGTACAACTAGCGTCGTCGTGCTTGCTGGCACTCTTCTTGAAAAGGCCGAAAGACTGCTAGACGAGAACATACACCCAACTAAGATTATCGACGGCTTCACTAAAGCTCTTAACAAGGCTATAGAAATTATAGAGGAGACCGCTATACCCGTCGACGTAGAAAGCGATGAAACTCTCAGGAAGATTGCTTCAACAACTATCGCAAGCAAGTATATAGGTCACGGTCCTGAAAGAGAGAAAATAGTCGATATAGTAGTCAAAGCCGTGAAGATCGTAAGGGAGAAGAGACCCGATGGCTCCTACAACCTCGACCTGGACAACGTGAAGATCGAGAAGAAGAAGGGTGGCAGCCTGCTGGACACTATGCTGGTCCGCGGCGTAGTCATTGACAAGGAGGTAGTCCACCCAGGCATGCCAAAGAGGGTGAAGAACGCTAAGATCGCCGTATTAGACGCTCCGCTCGAGATACAGAAACCCGAGCTAACCACCAAGATCAGAGTAACCGACATCGACCAGCTCGATAAGTTCCTTGAAGAGGAGACAAGGCTGCTCAAGGAGATGGTTGAGAAGATTGCTGCTACTGGTGCTAATGTTGTGATTACTCAGAAGGGTATTGATGAGGTTGCCCAGCACTACCTGGCTAAGAAGGGCATCCTGGCGGTTAGGAGGGTGAAGAGGAGCGACATAGAAAAAATCGCCAAGGCTACGGGCGCCAAGATAGTAACCAGCGTAAGAGACCTGAAGCCTGAGGACCTAGGATACGCAGAGCTAGTCGAGGAGAGAAAGGTAGGAGAAGACAAAATGATATTCATAGAAGGAGCAAAGAACCCAAGAAGCGTAACAATACTCCTAAGAGGAGCCAATGACATGCTACTCGACGAAGCCGAGAGGAGCATCACCGACGCTCTGCATGCACTGAGGAACATCCTAAGAGAGCCTAGGATTGTGGGTGGCGGAGGCGCCATAGAAGTAGAGCTTGCAGAGAGGCTGAGGGAGTTCGCGAGAACGCTTGGCGGTAAGGAGCAGCTAGCCATTGAAGCATTTGCAGAGGCATTAGAAGTCATACCCACCGTACTAGCAGAGAGCGCCGGAATGGATGCTCTCGATACGCTCCTACAGCTTAGAAGCATGCATGCTAAGGGTCTAAAGCACGCAGGCATAAATGTGCTCGAAGGTAAGATTGAAGAGGATATGACTAAGATCAACGTTTATGAGCCAGTACTAGTCAAGAAGCAGGTCATTAAAAGTGCTACCGAAGCCGCAATGTCAATACTCAAGATAGACGACATAATCGCTGCTGCGCCGCCCAAGAAGAAGAAGGAGAAGAAGGGAGAAGAGGAAGAGGGAGAAGAGTCAAGCAAATTCGAGTTCTAAAGAGCAAATTAACCCCCTAAAGACTGGGGGCGTCCCCTATTTTCCATAGTTCACTTCAACTATTATTTCAAGTCTCTTTTTCTCCGCATCCATTAATTCCACTATTATAAAGCGTCTCTGCAGTTTCTCTTAAGAGCCCCCGATACACTCGAATTAATTCAAAACAGGTAGCCGATGAGGAGGGACTGGCGTCTCGTAGACCTTTAACGGTCAATGAAGAGGAACCCGGAACCGAGGTAACCCCGCACACATCTTTGATTCCATACACTAGCGTATGCTTGAGTTATACTCACTCCTTATAATCTTTAAAGGCTGCCAGCAGAGCGTGGTGGGAGGGGAAGCTACAGTGGCTGAGAAGAGTACATACAGCGCATACCCGAAACTTTCCGACGAGATTAAACTAGGTCCACCATTCCTTACAAAGTACGAGAGAGCACGTATCATTGGTATTAGAGCGCTTCAGCTATCCTACGGAGCACCCCCTCTCGTACCACCTGAAGTTGTCGGCAGCAGAGACCCTGTAGCTATAGCTACTTACGAAGTTGACCACGCGCTTCTCCCGGTTACTGTAATTCGTTATAGGAGAGGTAGCCAATACCAGGAAGAGGTAGCCGTCATTCCATTAAAGAAGCTTTTAGAGGTAGAGAAGCAAGTTGTTGACGGAAGAGTCTTTAGGTAGCCCAGTATCTCCGTGTTTAGATGAAATAAACATTCTCTTCGAGGTACTTGAAGCTAGGAGAATTGGAGACGACCTCATCGTTACTGCCATTCCGCGCAAGCCGTTGGCTTCTAACGAAGTCGAGGATTTCGCTCGAAAACTGGCTTCTCTGAAATGTTACGCTGTAGCTCACCGTGAAGGTGCAGTATATAGAATGTACATTAAGAGAAACGTCCCGTCACCCTCCCGAGCTGGTCTCGCTCTTGTATTGGGAGCAATCGTAGTTGTTTCCCTTTACTTCTCAGGGCTAGCTTTAGCGTCATCCGCCTCAGAGCTCGGCCTTAATGTTTCAAAGCTAGCATGGAGTCCATGGAGCTACGTGCTAGGCCTTTTAGTGCCTCTGCTTATTCACGAGGCTGGCCATTACGTTGCAATGAGGCTTTACGGCGTTCCCAGCAGTGTACCTATACCACTCCCAGGGCCGCCTCTACAGCTAGGGTTCCTGGGTACCTTCGGCTCAGTAATTTTAATGCGCTGGCCTCCACCCACGCGTGACTCCTTATCCATTATTGGTATTGCAGGCCCTGTAGCAGGTTTCATGGCAGCCGTGCCAATTGCTGTTCTAGGAATACTGGGTTCACCTGTTTTACCTTCTTCCGAGCTACCTCCAGGGACTACTCCCGTTAGCATCACTCCACTCATCATGGTTTTATTAACATACATAAGGAATGTGCCTGAAGGCTACTATATACTTCTTAGCCCACTAGCATTCGCATCGTATGTAATGTTTTTCGTGACCTTCCTCAACTTAATACCTATAGGACAGCTGGATGGCGGGCATGTTGTGAGAGCATTGTTAGGTAATGAGGGTCATCAAGCTGCGTCTAAGCTGTTTATAGGAGTTCTCCTGGCTGCATCGTTGGTAGTGCCCACCTTTCTCCTCTTCGCATTAATAGCGATAGGCCTCTACATGCTATCGGGAGGCAGGCACCCCGGCCCCACACTACTAGATGGGAAGCATGGAAAAAGAAGCGTCCTGGCCGGGATAATTTACGGTATACTTCTAGTCCTCACATTCCCTATACCGCTGGGGTAGACTAGAGAACGAGAGACGAAGAGGGAAGCGGGGGCTCAGTTAATATTTTATGGTGAAATCACTGAATTCTCCTCGGTACTCCTCAAATTTCACGTGAACCTCCTTAACGTCAGCTAGTTCGGGGCCGTGGAGCGCCCAACATATCACTCGCTCGACTGATGCTCTAGGCCCTTCTAATACTGCCTCCACTGTTTCCCCGTCGGGAAGGTTCCTAACCCAGCCTGTAACCCCGTTCTCCTTGGCAACTCTTCTCATATTAGCCCTGAAGAAGACTCCCTGGACGAGCCCCTTGACTAGTATATGCGCCCTCACAGGCTCGCCAAGCCTGCTCATGGGGCTTTCACCCCCCTTAGTAGCTGGGCGACTTTGAGTGCTATTTCACGGTTACCCGAGGAGATAACCGAGCCTACAGGCTCGACTTTATCAACATCCACATCAAGGATGCTTCCGCCCGGTTTAAGGACTTCCCCACCGCACTCGAGCGTTATCCCATAAGCGGCTGCTATGTCGACATTCCTTAGCCTACTACGGATATCTATGAACACCAAGCCTCTGCCTATCGCTGCATAAGCCATTTCAAGAGCTGCGCTGCCAAGGCTCCTCACTTTAGGTCTACCTAGCTCTTGGAACGCCTTCGCTACAGCCTCTAGAGCATCACGGCTCTCCATGTATACATACATTATTCTAGACGGGTTTTCGGGCCTTCCTATGTGAGTGCCTCCTAAGAAGCATCCAAACCCTCTAGCATACGATATTGGTGAGCCGTAGAATACAGGCTGCACTACACCAGCAAGCAGGCCATTCCTTAGAGTCGCGCCGCGCCTAACTAGCGCCAGGGAAACAGATGCCCATGATATACATGTGCTATAGTTAGAACTGCCATCAAGCGGGTCCACTAGAACCACATATTCTTCGTCTCCAAGTACTATCTTCCCAGCCTCTTCGCTCACTACAACGCCCCTGAATCCCTCGGCTTTTAAAGCATCGATTATGTAGGCCTCAGATTCAACATCGGCTCTTATAGCTTCTCCGCCAACTTTAGCTACATACTCTGCTCTACAGGCATTGTCCCTCAATAGACCGGCAGCCTCCCCCGCTATCCTTAGTAATAGTTTCCTCCAATCATCAAGCTCCTTTGACGTCAATGCTCTCCCCGGGTTGCCCATAAATGGGGGACCCATGCATTTTAGCCTAGACGGTACTGGAGTGCTAACCTGTAATAAGTCTACTATAGACAACGCTGGGGTGCTCCACATTGACAAATCGAAAGTCTGTAAGCGCACGGGATCTCATTTTAGCTATAATATTATTAGTAATTATATCCATGCCTTTATGGGTTAAACCCGTCTTGGGGATCCCGAGCATTTTTGCTGTAGTAGAAGGCCATAGCATGGAGCCTATCCTTCACACAGGCGACTTAGTGCTTCTTCTGCCCAAAAAGCCTGAGGACATTCATGTAGGTGATATAGTAGTCTATAGAAAGTACGATAGCTACGTCATTCATAGAGTCGTCTATATCTACAAGGATGACGGTAGATACTGCTACGTCACATGGGGCGACAATAGACTGACTAACAAGGTTCCAGATTTTGGGAACCCCAGCTTATGCCACTCGGTCACCTTCATAGACCCATATACGGGTAAGAGGGCTACAGCGAATGGTATACCCTACTCGAGCATTGTAGGAGTAGCAGTTACCGTTGACGGCTATGTAGTCAAGATACCTTATATAGGCTCGATTACTTTAGCCCTGAGGAGATAATAGACATTAACCTTGGATCCTTGACCGCCGTTTTAGCAACCTCAATTATCCAGGCTCCAGCGTGGCTTCTCCGCGCTGCTAGCTTCTCCACAACTTCTTCTGGGGTCACACTAAGCTTAGAAGCTATTACTGGTACCTTCGACGCAAGCCTGCGTACAGCCTCAGCGTGCCTTTCACATAACAGGTATCCTTTGATTTCGTATTCGGCATAACGACCACAGACCCTACAAGTACTTGTTGGTGTCGAGTATCCCAGCGTCAAGGCTAATCTTTCTCCTACTAGGTCGAGCCTTTCCTTGAATGAATCAATAAGTGCTCCGATAGCCCTTTTAGCGTCTTCAATAACCTCAGCTCTGCTCTTTTTCCTTAAACGTATGTCCTCCAGCATCCTCTCGAACTTCCTAGTGAGGTCGGGCGTCGAGAGGTCTGGGAATAGATTTTCAATTATAGCCGCAACAACTTCTCCTAAGTCGGTTACTATAACCTTGCCTCCCCTTGCATCCAAGTAGCCTCTCTTAAATAATGTCTCTATTATCCTAGCTCTAGTCCCTTCTGTTCCTATATTAACCCGCTCCATCCACTTGAGCAGGTCTATCTTAGATAATCGCGTCGACGGTGAAGTATAGTACGTCTTAAACCCTGCAGCAACTACTTTCAACACGCCTCCCCTGGGAGGTGCAGGAATCGGGTCTTCCTGAGGCTTCAGGTAGGGATAGTAGCGGTACCAGCCTTCATCTATTACCCTCGTCCCAACAGCTTTGTATTTGCGGCCACCTGAGTCGACTGCTACTACTGTGTTCTTTGCTAGGACGGCTTCTCGGGCAAAGGCTGCTAGGAACCTTCTAACGACTAAATCGTATATTCTCATATGGTCCCTATCAAGGGTCTTAGGCGGCTTTTGGCCTGTAGGATGGATGGCTGGATGCGCGGGGTCCTCTTTAATGCCCTGAACAGGGCGCAGAAGGCCTCTTGTCTCTTGTAGGAGTCTTGCGGCAAGTGCTCCATGGAGCGGTGATGCAGTGAGCGACCTAATTATCGACCCATAATCTATGGTTGGGGGCAGTTTCTGGCTATTCGTTCTCGGATAGCTTATCAAAGCGTCAAGGTAGAGGTCCTCTGCTAGCTGCTGCGTTCTCGAGGGAGAGTACCCGTAGAGCCTTGAAGCCTCGGCCTGTAGATCGCCCAGGTTAAAGGCTGGCGGCGGTCTAACCCTAAATATCTCAGACTTCGAGTCGAGAACCCTCAAACGACCCGTAACTCTAAGAGTCTTAACTATCTTCTCGGCTTCGGCGCGCGAGCGCGGCTGCGGCTCGACAAGAGTAAGCTTAAACCTCTCCCCCCTCCACTCTGCTTCAACCCATACGGTAAACCTAGGCTCAGGCACGTGAAGATTGAGCTCTCTCCATCTCCTAACGGCCTCCACCAGAGTTGGGCTTTGAACTCTTCCAGCAGACAGGATTACTCTTCTGCCAGACACCTTGCGGATAGCGTCCATGAGCGCTCTTGACACGTTTATACCCCATAGCCAGTCTAGTTCGTGCCTGGCCATGCCTGCCTCGACCATTTCCAAGTCGAGGGGTTCAAGGCGGGAGAACGCTCTCCGCAACTCTACGGGCGAGAGGCTTGAGAATTTCATCCTTCTAGCCTTTCTTACATCACCCAGGTTGAGTATAATCATGTATCCTATCACAGACCCTTCTATGTCGTAGTCGCACGCATTAACGTAGAGTATAGAGCCCGGTAGCACGTGCCTCAGCGCTTGATAAAACTTGTAGAGGTAGCGGGATCCCTCCTCAAACTCCCATATAGGACTCCATTCCAGGTCGAATACTGGGTACCCCCTACTCCTGGAATACGGCCCGTAGAGATGCCCGGCGCTGGGCGCAACTACAACCCACAACCCATTATGCCTCACAATCCATATAGGGACCCCGTTAACACTACACTTAACGGGCTTGCCTAGAGCCCAAGCTATCTTTTCAGCCGCCTTGGGCTTCTCAGCCACTACAGCGATCCTCCTCTCCGGAAGCCAGCACCTTCTCGACTTTACCTTTCTCACACGCAATCCCGGCATCCACCCAGCCTCAAGGAGGCCGCTAGGCCAGCCCCAGGACCGCCCCCGAGGAGTCGGCAGCGCCAGCCCAACGCCCATCGCCACCCCCCGAGGGGGCGGCGTGGCGCCGAGATCGGTCCCCACACCCCCATGGGCGGTCCTGGGGCCACTTCTGCGGTTAGCGATGTGACCTTATTTTCCGGTGAGGGATTTAGCTGTGTACGCGAGTAGCTCGGGCAAATGTAGGGCTGGTGAATGCCATGGGTATAACGGCGTTTGTCCTGGTGATAACCGACGTTGGAGAGGAGAAGAAGGTAGTGGAGAGGGTTAAAGCCGAGTTTAGCGAGTACGTGAAAGAGGCCTGGATTACCTACGGCGAGTATGACGCCTTAATAAAAGTGGAAGTGCCCAACATGATTAAACTAGACGAGGTCGTCACAGGTATCAGGAAGGTAAGGGGTGTTAGGAGGACTACCACTCTCATAGCTGCCTAGCGTCTGCTGGGAGAGGGTAGCGCAGTACTGCAACCGCCCCGCCTAGTCGTGAGACCTTTTCCCCTACTGGGCTGTCGGGCGGGACTAAGTATACACGGGCACGCGTTCTTTCCCCCCACTCTAAGATATCCAATGTTAATCCACGCTCTTGATCGTCGAGAGAGTAGAGCTTATCGCTGACGAGTATAACAGAGTCGGCAGCACCAAGCTTGACGGCCGCAGCCACCTCATTCAAGGTGTATGCTACCATATCCGGGTTTCTTGCAAGAAGGCGCATTGCCTCTTCTAGCACCTTCTCTGCTTCGACTACTGAGTACTCTCTCAGAGCTTCGGCAACTTTAGGCCTCCTGATAGCCTCTTCAACACCCGCCCTACCACCCATACTGGCATCATCAATAAACACCTTGAGGTTTGGAGCGGATTCTCGAAGTTTTTCCGCAACTAGCTTCTTAGGCTCGCCTGGGCCAACTACTATAGCTATCCCTACATTTTCTCGTGAAGCCGTTTCAGCTGCCAGCCTAGCTACTTTTGATACATAGGAAGCGAATTCCTGGTCGCGTGATGGCGAGTCTTTACCTGGTAGACCTGAGGAACCCTCTACTATCATCTTGAAGCCGTGAGGAGCTATTAGGGCTATACCGAATTCATCGTAGTCTACGGCTACTATTAAAGCTCTTCCTTGAGGCCCACTAGCCCTTAGTTTGTCAACAACCCACTCAGGCCATCCAGCCTCTCTTTCAATGATAACCTCTTGTCCTGGTGCTATAGTTAGAGCGTGGTGTTTGCCTTGAACCCCATACTCTTCTGGACCTTCAACTATCACGCCATAAACTCGTAAACGGCCTGTGAAGGGCTGGAATTCAACGTTCTTAATCCGTAACTTGACAACCATAGGTCTTCGCTCCTTTTTTCCTCTACCTCCAACTGCTACGTCCCTAGTAGTTTTACCCTTCACAAGGTCTCCGGGTCTAAGTATGGATAGAAGGGTCCAGAGGTCTTCATCACCTTCCGGCCTGACTTTAATCTTCCTTAACTTATTGTCTAATACTTCGATTTTCATGACTGCAAGCGTCCCTCACTTAACATAAACTAACTCGCCAACCTTTTCAGCGTTTGACGGAGCCTCCGTGTATGTTTCAATTCTACACTTATGCAAGTCTTCTAGTTCATCTAGTACTCCAACGACTACTTCAGGCACAAGGACTACTTTATCCTCGATGGGCTCTGATAACTTTAACCCCCTGCTCCTCTTGTAATTCCATATCTCGGAATTCACTTTTACGAGCATTCTTGCCAGGTCCGCGAGGCTGCTTCTCTTTTCCCGGCTAATCAAGGGCTCGGGGTACTTCTTGGTATGAACGCTTCCTCCATAAAGTTCTCTGTGAATCTTGTCGGTCACAAACGGCATTATGGGTGAGAGCGCTATGGTGAGCCGCTCAAGTATGGTGTGGAGGGTCCACCAGGCAGCTTTT
>JALURD010000133.1 GCA_027057815.1 Acidilobaceae archaeon
GTGGTACGTAACGGTGATGTCGATAGGTTTCCTTGGCTTAATTCTGCCTTCTTTCAGGAGCCTGGCAAGGACTACGCTGTGGTGTTCTACTTCAAGCTTATCTAAGACTTCCGCTAGCGGCTTGGTTTCCTCGTTTGACTCAAGGTACTTCTTATATTTGGGATATTCGTGCTTGAACACCGTGTATCCGTGGGGGCACGAGACTAGGAGTTTCTTGAACTTGTACTGTGAGAGGTTTTCTAGGTTCATCTTCATAACTTCAACGAAGAGTGTTTCCTCACCCATTCTCCTGGCAGGCTCTCCGCAGCATCCTTCCTCGGGTAGAACCGCCACTTTAATGCCGGCTGATTTTAGTAGCTTGATTACAGACTCGGCTACCGGCCTTATCCTGGGGTCGTAGCTTGCGACGCATCCAATCCAGTAGATGTAATCGTATTCTTCGCCCTCCTGGGCTATTACGTCGTCGCCGTACTTTTCGGCTAGGCTCTGTATCCACTCCTCTCTATCGGCTGGGTTGAAGCCGAATGGGTTGCCTTGCTGCATCAGGTTGTAGAGTGCGTTCTGCGCGTCTTCGGGGACGTGCTCGCTCTCAGTGGATATCATGCCTCTCCTAAGGTCGATTATAGTGTCTACGTGGTGAATGAGTACTGGACACTCGTTAACACACGCGCCGCAGGTGACGCAGCTCCAGACGGTGTCGGGGTGTATCTTTAATCCTTCCTCGCCAACTACTGTATCGTCCCACTCGCCTTTGAGCATTTTATCGCGGAGAGTAATGATCAAGTCACGTGGGCTTAGGGGCTTCCCCGTCGCGAAGGCCGGGCAGGCGTTAGTACACCTCATACAGCTCGTGCACGCATCGAAGTCCAGCCTCTGCTTCCAGGTGGTATCCCTGAGTTTGACTACACCTATAGGCTTGCCCTCCTCGATCCTTTCATCTATATCCTCGACTGCCTTGAGTACGGCAACTTCAGGCTCCTTCCTAGCGAGCGCTACGTTGAGGCTAGCAGATGCAATATGCCATAGGTTGGTGTACGGGATTAACGCTAGCATGCCCATAGCTAGGAATAGGTGGATTATCCATAGCGGCCTGTAGATTGATTCCAAGTATGCCGGACTCTGCCCTGAGGCCCAGGAGTACACTATGTAGCCCACGGGATCCCAGAGGGGGCTCTCGAGGCCGGGATCCCTGCCAGTAGCAGCGATCCCATCAAGTATGAATCCCGTGGCGACTATCAATATGAATCCTGCATGGACCAGGTAGTAGACGGGATCTTTGGGGAGGTTTGGGGTCAGGCCCATGGATCTCCTGATGACGGCTATAATGCTACCCACCACAACGGCAACTCCGGCTAGGTTGCTCAGTAGCTTGTAGATCTTGAAGAAGGAGGGACCTATCAAGGCTTTGCCGAGGAGCGGCTGGAATACGTCGCCGTCAAGAGCTCTCAAGATTGTTGCGATGAAAAGCCATCCCATACCCGCGAATATCATCAGGTGCATCGTACCAGGGAATCTGTGCCTGACTACTTTCCACTGAAATAGCGCATACTTGGCTAAGAGTTTGCACCTTAGGCCTAGTGGCCTCCAGTCAATCCTTTCACCACCGTAGGTCCAGCGTTTATATCCTACATAGAGACTGTAAATCAGAATTATAGCGACGCCAAGGCCTAGGAGGTAGGGTACCAGCTTCAGGTCCTCGACCATGAAGAAATGCCGTATAGCTCCATCCACACTGGCCACTGCGGCCTACCCCTCGCCACGTCTGAAGCAGTTCCTGAAAGGCGGTCTATCGATATGGCAGTCTTACAAGACTATACGCTGGCCCCCAAGTCCCTTTTAAAGGAGGAGCTAGAGGTTTCGGCTAGCCCACTCTATAGTGGCCTTGGCTATTTTCCTGAACTTAGCTGGCCCATAGAGTAGTAGTGTGGATATTGTCTCGAGGAGGTTAGCCCCTAAATCTAGTAATTCAACCGCCTTGAATTCGTCGTCGATGCCTCCGACTGCCACTACTATACTACCTTCAGGCAACCTCTCTCTAAGCCATGAAACCATGGACTTGACTATCGGGTATAAGGGAGCCCCGCCCAATCCTGCCTCCAAGCCTTTGTACTTCGTCCTTAGAGTGTTCGATGCAACCACACCCGATGCACCACATTCCCTAGCTACATCTGCATAGATCCAAGTGTCATCCCTGCTTTTCAAGGGCGGTATCTTAAGGAGTATGGGCTTCCCATCTGCAGCCCCACGGGCTTCCCGGCAAGCCTTCAATGCAAGATCTGGGTCTTCGAATGACCTATGCTCAGCTGTGTTTGGACAGCTTATGTTAACCTCTACCCAGTCAGCGTGGGGGGCCAGGATACTCGTGGCAAGTGAATAACCCTCGACGTTGAGAGACGCTACGCTGACTGCTATAGGAATGCTGGGAGGCTTTGCTTTGGCTAGTCTTGAAGCGACCCTAATCGCGCCCTCGCTAGGGAGTCCAAGCCTGTTGATAGTTGAGTTTCGAAGCCTTGCCACTACCTTCTTCTTCGCTCCTTTGTGGGGATGAGGGAGTACGCTTCCAACAACATGAAAGCCCGCTCCGAGAGCCCATGCAAGCCATGTAAGTTTGGCGTCCTTATCAAAGCCAGCGGCTATACCTAGGAGGTTCTCCACCTCTACACCTAAACCTTTAATCGGAATCCTCTCCCCACTCAAGTAGATAGGCCTGCCTTCAAGCCTTGCCACGAGCCGGACAAGGCTTGCCGGGGTAGAATGGACAATCCTATACGCGAAATCCGCGGATAACGTCCTCAAGACGAACCAAGCCGGCGTGAGGAGGGGGATCCCCACCCTCCTAAGCCCCCTCTAATACCTCCCTGACAGTATCTATCATAGCTTTTGCTAGGGATTCCTTGCCGGGGTACTCGTTGGGGGGCATATACTTGACTATAACATTGTTCAGGCCGAGCGCGGAAGCCTGCCTTGCAAGCTTCTTGTCGCCTGTGAAGAAGACCACAACCCTAGCTTTGCTAGCGAGATTCTCCACCAGCTTCAAAACGTCGAAATCGTCATTGGCAGGCTCCTGGTAAATCTTATCAGATACCTTCAAGGTGGACTGAAGCCCTCTCCCAACGATTTCGTGAATCTCTATAACGTCATGCTTAAGCTCCCTCTCCAGGATCCCGGCGAACCCGCGGAACATCTGGTCAAGAACAAGTGCTACAACCCCACCAGGCCTACTAGCCTCAACGGCTTCAGCCTTCTCGAGTCCAGCCGTCCTGATTAGTTCAGGCAACGGCCTCCGGGCCTGCTCAAAGCCAACGCTGGCCTCTACGCGTTCAGCCGCCTTAACGGCCTTGAAGACCGAGAGCACGTCACCACGGATGAGTATGAGCGTCTCCACATCCCCGGTCTTATCTAGAAGCTCCTCTAGCTCCGAGAGGGATCCCGCTATTACAACGTCTCCCTTCCTAGTCAATATTATCGCTTTAACCTCCTTCAAGCCTTGCCACCCTTCTTATATGCACCTAGCAGCGCTATAATGGTGGACGCTCTCAAGTCTTTATCTTTCCAGGCGTGCCTAGCCAAACCGGGGATAATGGGATCGCTAGTATCCGATTCATCTGCCTCAGAGTATGGGATCCCAGCCTCGTCCAGGCTAAGGGCGGCCTCCGAGAAGCCGGGGCCCGTGCCTATGTGGACTGAGAGCCTTGAATGCAGTATCCAGGAGGCCAGCCAGGACACTAGGGATCCCACACTCTTGCATGGAGTCTTACCTATATACATGACGATGCCGTCCGCGACGGCTGAGACGCCGCACTCAGATCCAGGGTCTATTCCTACGAGTAGCCTCGAAAACCCCGTCTTAGGGTAAGCCACGGCTAGCGAGAGGGCCAGCCACGGATCCTCCTCCAGTATTACTCCGCCGGCCTCTATAGGAGTAGCATTGTAGGCAGGCCACTCGGGACTACCGGGCTTAGGCATTACG
>JALURD010000134.1 GCA_027057815.1 Acidilobaceae archaeon
CCTAGAAGGCTTGGACCCAGCGGCCTTCAAGAGCTTCATGGCCGAGTACGAGGGGAAGACGGGGGGTTGCAGGCTTGACCAACGCCTCCTCGAGGCTGCATCGGGTGGAATCCCGGGCGTCGCCATCGAGCTATGCACCCTCGGGAGGGATGAACTAGCTGAGTGGGTGGCCGAGAGGCTCTCCGTCATGGAGGCGGCGCTGGCGGGTGCCCGCGTTGAGGTCTCGCGCTTCATAGAGTGGGACGTCGACGAGTCCACGCTCATAAAACTTTCAGCCGAAGTCATAGGCAGACCCATCAAGCCCCTCGAGGCCCCACACGCGTACATGCTAACCGAGAGCCTTGCCGCGAAGGGTCTAGTCTACCCTCAACTCACGGCCAAGGGAGTCGTGGCCCGGGATCCCCACGGTCTCTTCAAGGCGGCCCTCGAGGAAGCCGCGAGAAGGGGCCTGGGATCCTTAACGGAACTCGAACCCGAGGCTGTAATCAGGAGGCTACTGGAGGCGAGCGCTTCCGGAGTATAGCCTAGCCAGAATTAGAGTAAGCCCGACAACCTTAACCGCGTCCCCCACCAAGGAGAGCAGGGCGGCTGGCCTCCAGAGTAGGATGAACGGGAGTCCTCCCATGAATACTGCGACCCCGGCTAGGAAGAGGGTCGCCGGGCTACCAACGTCCCTCTCGAAGTCGAGGTAGAGCCTGTAGCCTACCAGGAACTCAACAAGGTAAGCGGCTACTATGAGGCCTCCGCCAGCCATAGCTCCCAGCTTGTACCCGGTTATGACCGCGAGGGCTCCCAGCCCGAGGGCAATGGGGGACAGTGTTTTCATGTGCCACGACGCTGAGACAGCGTAATAGACGTAGCCTAGCAGGGCGAAGACTCCAGACAAGACGAGGCCCGCCATGGCGTATAGTGCGGGTGGCTCAAACGCCGCCTCCACACCCTCAGCGTAGACGACCCAAAGCACGTAGATGATTAGCAAGCCAGCTATTATGCTGGCCCACGTCCCTATGATGCCAGCGATTCTCCTGCACTCGCCGTTAGCCATACCAGATCACCAGAGGATAGCGCCGGGAACGCAATCCTATAAGGTATTGTCTTAATTGAAAAGTTTACATTGAAACGTATATATTGACTCATAGCATAGTTTGGGCTCTGACCAATTAAGGGTGGGGCCTATGCAGTCTCCTCCAGGAAAAACAGTAAGACTCTCTAGGATGGAATAAAGGTAATAAAGGCCTGCATTTCATGGTTTACTTCTTTGACAGAATATATGCTGCAGCGATTAGTATGAGTGCTATGACCACGCCGGAAGCTGCTATTACTCCAACACCGGGGCCGCTAGCCTCGGTGGTAGTCGTCTCTACCGGGCTAGTGGTAGGTGTTGTTGCGGCATTGGTGGTTGTAGTGGTTTGACCCGTTGTCTCTGTTGTTGTTGGTGTCGTCGCTGTAGGTGTGCCTGCCCCTGACTCAAAGAGGTTCAGGAAGAACTCATAGAGTAGCTGTATATCTGGGTCATCCATAGTCTTGCCCACGTTCATAGCCATAGTCTCCATTAGCTTGTCGTAGCTATCGAATGTCTGTCCACCGAAGTACTTAACCTCCTTCTGTATGGCTTCATCTATAGTGGCATACTGGCCTCCCCACTGCTGGAAGAGAGACACAATCTCATCGAACGGCTTAGCCGAGCCACCCTGCATGTGGCAGCTCGTGCAACCCAGCGTCTGGAATACCTCTCTAGCCTCATCGACAGTAGGTTGCGCGGCAGCGACCCCGGCGAGGCTAGCCGCTATACCGAGTAGTAGGATTGCCAAGGTTACGGCCATAACTATCTTAACGCCTCCATTCAAGGCCACGTACCCGGTGAAACCACGGCATCCCAGCTTTTTAAATATACTTCGTTACAGATTAGCCTTCAACTAAGAAAGTAGTGTCATCCAAATAGTGTGTAGAAAAAAGCAATTTAAGGCATGCAGATAAATAAGTAAGTATAAACCGTCGAGGCATTTTATTAATGTATTTAATGCAAAGTTTCGAGGAAGCGGTGATTTTAAATATTGACTAAATTCAGCCTCCCTCACCGAGTCTTGGGGGGCACGGGCCAGTGAGCATGGACCGCAGGAAATTCCTGAAACTCCTCGGTGTCTCAGGCGCAGTAATGGCTCTAGGAGGAGCGCTTCCTCCTATAGCGAGATTCGTAGCCCCCAACATACCTAAGCCTGCAGCCGAGAAGCCGCCGAGAGCCAAGCTTGTCTGGGAGGATGGTACTCCGGTAAAGGCCTCGGAGCTAGAGGTTAACAAGGCCTACGTCTTCCACTATCCAATGAGGGACACTTACTCTATATTAATTAATGTAGGAGACGAGAACGGAAACCCTGTGGAGATACCCGAACTGGAGATCCCGCTTCTCATGCAGCCCCTAGGCCAGGAGCCTCAGCCCCCGACGCCTGAAGCGCTTGATGCCGTCAAGGCCGCTGGCAGGGGAGGGGTGTACCGTATCCCAGGAGGCGTCGGCCCGCACAAGTCAATTATAGCCTATAACGCTGTGTGCCAGCACTTCGCCTGCCAGTACCCCCAGCTCACGTACTTCCCGCCGGGCCAGGTGCCTCCGCAGTCATTCCCTGAGACGAGAAAGGGCTCGATACTATACTGCTATTGCCACGGGAGCGTCTACGACCCCTACAGGGGCGCTGCAGTACTAAGGGGTCCAGCGCAGAGGCCTCTCCCGGCCATAGAATTAGAGTGGGACCCGGCCACCGACGAGTTATACGCTGTCAACATCGTTGGAAACGTGATTACCGGGAAGTTCTGCAACACATGCGGTAAACTAGTCGGGACAAGGGTGACTGTGAAGCCAGCTTAATGAGGGGTGTGGGTGATGTCGAGGGTAAGAAAGCTGTGGGAATGGATTAAGGAGAGAACTGCCCTCGACGAACTCCCCTTCAAGAGGGTCCCCTACGATCACTTCAACCTAGGAGCATGGCTTGGAGCGGTAGTTGCGGGGTCCTTCATGCTCCTTGCCGTGACAGGGCTCATACTCCTCATATACTATGATCCTGAGAACCCGGCGTTGACTAACAAGAAGCTCCTAGAGACTAAGCCGTTCTTTAACCTGATACTAACCACACACCTCTACGCAGCCCACGCCATGCTGCTATCCGCTGCTATACACATGCTCAGGAACTTCTACCTCAAGATATACGAGAAGCCTAGAGAACTGCTATGGATCCTGGGAGTGATAACGGGTTTCATAGCGCTGCAGACTGCGTTCTTCGGCTATAGCCTCATAGGAGACACTACGGCCTTTGAAGCCGTCCAGATCGGCAAGGGGCTTGTAGCTAACTCTCTGGGCGAATGGCTTGGGAAGACCCTGGGAGCCCTGGCCTTCGGCACTGAGGGCATAGACTTCAGGAGAGTACTGGCATTCCACGTCCTCATGGCAGGCTTGCTAGGTCTCTTGTTCGCGGCGCACTTCGGACTCTTCGAAGGCATAGGCCCATTCATCGGGAGGAGGAAGCAGGTCGAGGAATCAGACCTAGCACCGTGGTTCCCAGTAAACTTCCTCTACATGACTGCTCTACTGATGGGAGTCTGGGGCCTCATAGTTCTCGCCAACGCCCTATCGCAGGCCGCAGGATTCGTCCACAGGCTGATATACCCACTACCAATATTCGAGGGAACCCCGTTGGCTGAGCAAGTTAGGCCGATGCCGCCGTGGTTCCTAGTATATGCGTTCAAATTGTTCCAGCTGGACTTCCTATACATAGGAAAGCCTGGCTTCAGCGCCCTACCCATATTAATATTATCGCTGATTGTGCCGCCACTCGTATTCATACTGATACCCTTCATAGACAAGAATAGGACGGCGGACCCCTTGGAAAGGTATGCGGCCACGTCGATCATGCTATACCTAGTAACCCTGCTTGCAGTGCTAACCGTATGGGG
>JALURD010000135.1 GCA_027057815.1 Acidilobaceae archaeon
TGGATCTTTGGTGGGAAGAGTTAATGAATGAAGACCAGTATCTCGATAACCTGGAGGGTTTCCTTAAGCGGCTTAAGAAGCTGGGCTGGAGGGGGCTTGCACTAGTCCACTCCAGCGATGTAGCCAGTCTCGCCTCAAGCGTATCAGAACTGCTCTCGCGCCTGGGATCCTGCCTTGCTCTAGCGACTGCGGCCTACAGGGGCTGGGTTAGGGGTTGCGAGGCCGCCGGGCCCCCTGACCTCGAGAGGATCCTGGGGAGGGAGTACGACTACGCACTAGTCGCGGTGGAGGGGCTGCTGAGGCCTAACATACTCGCTGGCATCGCGGAGGTTGTAAGAGGAGGCGGAGCCCTCGTCGTGACCGCCCCGCCCATTGATGAGTGGAACCCGGGGCCCCCTGAGGGCACTGGCCTCTATAAAGAGTACCTACTCCGTAGCCTCGAGTCGCTCGGCAGCCTCTACTGGACCGACGCTGACACCGGCAGAGTCTACGCTGAGAGGCTCCCAGGATCCCCCGCGGGGCCCAAAGATAGGGGGCCCGGGGGCTTCAAGTCCCGCATAGGCGTCCCCAGGAGCCTCATTGGCCTGGCGGCGACTAGGGACCAGGCCGCCGCGCTTGAGGCTTTCGCCTCATTCCTCAGGGGGAGGGCTAGGAGCCTGGCTGTCCTCGGCGATAGGGGTAGGGGGAAGAGCTACCTGCTAGGCCTGGGCCTCGCCCTGGCGATCCACTGGCACGCCGCGGGCCGGGTCGAGGTGGTGGCCCCGAGCAGGGTCCAGGCCTGGAGCCTCATGGAGGGCCTATTGAGGGGCCTCGACTCCCTGGGCTACCAGGGCAGGTATAGGGCCTGGAGGGAGGAGGGGATCCCCTACAAGGTCACGGGGCCATGGTTCAGGGTCGCCGTCTCCACGCCCGAAAACGCCGAGCCAGCGCCGCTCCTAGTCGTGGACGAAGCCGCCGCCGTGGGGGTGGCGAGAGTTAGAAGGCTCTCGTGGAGGAGCGGAAAGGTCGTGATCGCGACTACTCTGCACGGCTACGAGGGAAGCGGGAGGGCGGTGGCACACCTCCTCCTCAGGGACCTCCCCAGGCCGCTAAGCGTGGTCGAGCTCAGGGAGCCCATCCGGTACCCGGCAGGGGATCCCCTCGAGGCCTGGGTTTACGACACATTCCTCCTCAACGTAGAGCCCCCAGAAGGGGCCCCCAAGGTGGATGCCTCGGCCGTCGGCTGCGCCGAGGTTGATAGGAGGAGGCTCGCCCGGGATCCCCGGGTCCTCAGAAGGATCGCTAGGATCCTTGCGACCGCCCACTACAGGAACGAGCCCGACGACATACTCGTCATGCTTGAAGCTCCTAACCACCGGATATTCCAGCTGGAAGCCGGCGGCGAGCCAGTCGCCGTGGCCGACGTCGCCCTTGAGGACCCCGATGCGCCTGAGGAGGCCAGGCTAGGCCTCAGGGCCCTCGAGGCCCACGCGGGATCCCTCGCAAGCGGGCTCAAGTCTGTGAGGGTCGTGAGAATAGCCGTGTCGCCGCCCCTCCAGAGGAGGGGCCTCGGCTCAAGGCTCCTCCACTGCATAGAGGAGTGGGCCAGATCCCAGGGGGCCGACGTGGTCACCACGATATTCTCCAGGCACGAGGTCATAGGCTTCTGGGCCAGGAACGGCTACAAGGCAGTCTACATGAGCCCACGCTACAACAGGGCCACCGGGGAGAAGAACGTTGCCTTCGCCAAGCCCCTAACACCCAGGGGCAGAGTGGCGGTAGAGGAGGCCTCCAGGGCCTTCAGGCTCCGCCTACTCATCTCGGGCCACAGCATATACAGGGACGTAGCCGCCGAGAGGATCCCCACCCTCATAGAGGCCACCACGCCCACAGATGCCCCCCTCGCCCTGACGGAGGAGCAGGAGAAGAGGCTCAAAGCCTTCCTAGACGGGCAGCTGGACTACGAGCAGGCACACGACGCGGTATACATAGCAGTAACCCGCCTACTCGCCCGCCAGAACCCCACGGAGCTAGGCCTAGACCCCCAGGAGGCCGCAGCTATAGTAGCCAGAGTGGTCCAGGGCAAGCCCCTCAACGACGTTGCATCCATAATAGGCAAGAACATAGAAGAAGCACACAAACTAGTGGTATACGCTCTCCGGCGCGTCCTCAGCTAAAAGCACCTATTAAAGCGGCTCCCTGTAATGAGTTAGGAGCAATATTGAGTGTCTGCTTCTTCAGATGAATTTATTAATCTGACTGATCCAATTAAGCTTCTGATGAGCAGCTGTCTAGCCTTGGTGTATAGTCATGCCGAGGGTTCGAGTGGGCAAGCGTGGCGTGATAGTCATCCCTAAGGATGTGCGTGAGAGGCTTGGTATAGTGGAGGGGATGACACTGGAGCTTAGCGTTGAGGGGGATAAGATAATCTTGAGGGTTCGTGATTTATGGAGCGAGCTGAGGAGGCGTGGCAGGAAGCTTAAGGTGAACCTGGACGAGGCTGAGAGGGAGCTAGATGAGGCTGAAGAGGAATGGCTCGAGAGGCTAGGATCGTAGTCATCGACACATATGCCATTATTGCAGACTTGACGGGGCAGGCAACACCTCAGGCCGTGAGGTTACTGGACAAGGTGAGGACTGGAGAGGTCAAGGGAGTGATACACTACCTGATAATTTATGAGATTGCCTACCACTGGCATAGGGGCAGGCTACCCTTCAAGGGGGAAGACGAGATGCTAGAATTCATAGAAACCTACTTCGACGTTGAACCCCTAGACGCCTCCATCGCTGTAGAAGCCTCAAGGCTTAAGGTCCTAGCGAATGCTAAGTTAAGGTCATCCAGTGACCCCCAGCTAAGGGGGAGGAGGCTATCCGTATCCGACGCTACAACTCTAGCCCTAGCTCTAAAGCTGGGCGCGCCGATAATAACAGGAGACGCCGACCTATCCTATGCCGCCAGACTCTTCGGAGTGGAAGTGATATGGTGAAAACTAGTCTTCACTTAACTCACGAGTGATTCCATGTAATATTGATTCTTCACCTGGACTTCTCTACAAACCATAGTAACGTGTAGGCGGCCGCCACGTTACCCGTGAGGCTCCCGAAGCTATATCCCACTTTGGACGCCCTGTGCCCGGCTATAGCCGCGTCTACGATCCAAGAGGTCACGGCCTTAACGGCCAGCTGGGCTACGGTTAATAGTAGAGCTAATCGTATCCCTCCCTTAATGATTCTCGAGGCATTCCTGGCGGGCAGGTAGTTCAGCGCGTAAACCTCAATGAGCTTGGAGGAGGCCCACGATGCTAGGAGTAGCCTCTCGTAGAGGGGATCCCCTGAGGCGGCGTAGTGAACCGCAGAGTACACCGCCAGCACTGTTGTGAAGGTGAGTGCTGAAAGACCTAGCGCAAGGCTCGGGATCCCGCGGTCCAGTTCACCCCACCGCTTGCAGTTGAAGGGTCTATAGTACCTGTACAGCCCTGAGGCCCATAGGTACACGGCTTCAGCTAAGGCTGCCCACCTTAATCCCTCTATGCCCCCGCCTAAAGCGTAGAGGGGCGCGAGGGCGAACCAGGCTCCTATGTATACCAGGTCGCATAGCAGCCCCCTGACCCTCTCTTCAGCCGCCATCCAGCGTTAACCCCCTGCTACTCCCACGCTCCTATCTATGACTCCCCAGTCTTCCTGGTTGATCACGCCCAACTCGCTACCGTGGAAAGTGGCTCTGAGGCTCCACTCCATGCTGTAGACACGACATCCATCCGTGAACGCCAGGTGATAGTGCGGCTCGAGCAGGGCCCAGGCCAGATCCGCCATGACGCCGGCCTCGTAGGTGAATTCAACGACTCCCTCAGACGCTGTAGCCCTCGAGGATATACTTCGCTGGCTCACGGCGTAGCCTAAGGCCCAGTCTATGAACCTGTAAGCGTCCAAGGCCTTTCCTACCG
>JALURD010000136.1 GCA_027057815.1 Acidilobaceae archaeon
ACGTAGACTCTCTCAGGCTCTGCTAGCAGGACTAGCCCTGCCACCCATCTGTGAAGACTTGGATCCTTTATCGTGGCGAGCCTCTCGAGCATGCGGCCATCCATGCGGGTGGAGAGCACTTCAAAGGGGTCTCCGTTGAAGTTGAGGAGGTGGCTACCCTCCAAAACTATTCCCAGTCGCCAAGGCGTGGGTGGGCGGAGTTAAAACTCTAAGTCCCAGCCTAGTTTATGCAAGACAAGAAGGCCCACCTATTCTATCTTCACCAGCCACGGGCTAGAGGGTTGCCTGGGCGTCGGGCCGTGTTAGCTGGGCAGCTTCTCCAGCACGAGCGGTATGACCCTCCAGCCCCCCTCGACCACGCCGAGGGATCCCCCGCGGCATGCCAGCTCGCTCAGCCTCCCGGGGCCCCTGCCGAGGCTCTCATGGCTTACCAGGAGGGGCACGGGATCCCCGCTGTGAGCCCTCAGGTGCCAGGGAGTCGCGTGATCCGAGGTTATCACGAAGGCTGCGTCGAAGTCCAGCTTGTCGAGGAGGGTCGAGAAGAAGTACTTGTCTATCTCCTCTATAGCCTTAACCTTGCCCTCGAAGTCTCCGTCGTGCCCAGGCTCGTCGGGGCCCTTGAGGTGCACGTAGACCAGGTCATGGCTCCTAGCGGCCTCCAAAGCCTTGAGCGCCTCCTCCCTGAGGAGGTCCCTCCTATCCCTACCCTCGACCTCAACCGGCACATCATTTATCCCGAGTGCTCTGGCTATCCCCCTCTCCACGACCATCTCAACTATGCTGGCCGCCCTGAGCCCGAACTTCTCAGCGAAGGGCTCGGCCGGAGGAAGCCTATCGCCGGCGTCCCTGAGGAGAACAGCGTTGGCTGGGGGCAGGCCCCGCCTCCTCCTCTCCTCGTTGACTGGGTGCCCGTCCAGCACCTCTATGGCCTTCACCGTGAACTCGTTTGCGAGATCGGCCGTGAGCCTAGCCTCGGGGGTGTCCTCGAGGGGCTCTATCCTCGCTATATAGGGCTCGAACCTCTCCCTGGCAACGGATAGGTGCCCCTTCCTCTCATAGGCTGGGTCGCTGTTGGACACCATCCCGCTCAGCCGGGATCCCCTGTGGCCCAGGACGAGCACCGCCCTGTGCCCTATAGTGGCGGCGAACCTCGCGTAGCCCTCGCCCCCGGCTAGCTCCATGCCGTCTAGGGCCCTCGCCAGCTCCCTAGCCTCGCGGCTCGTCAGGCTCCTCCCCGCCCTCCGGTCGATTATCCTCTTGGTGGAGGGGTCCACGGTCGCGAAGTTGGCCCTAAACGCTACCTCGCCGTCCCTGAACTCGAGCCCCGCCCCGAGGGCCTCCAAGGGGCCGCGGCCCGTATAGTAGCGGGCCGGGTCATACCCCAGGAGGCTCATCACCGCCGCGTCGCTCTCAGGCGCAACCCCCCGGCCAACGACGTATAGTAGCCCGCAGGCGCCCCTGCCAGCTATGAAGTCAATGTTAGGCTTGCTAGCCTCCTCCAAGGCACTCCTCGGAGCCTCAGGCCCGTCAGCCGCACCATCGAGGACCACGTAGAAAACCTTCGGCCTAGCCAATCCCAGGCACCCACGCCCAGGAACGGGAGTGAAGCTAGGAAATAAGGAGCCACCCAGACGACAAGGGGATCCCTGGGGCTGTGAGGCGGGTGGACCGGCAGCCAGCCCCACCCCGGGATCCCGGGGTGGGGCGATGGGCTGGCCGGAAGCGCTACCGAGCCCCTCCTAGTCCCCCGATAGTGGGACTGCTATAATGGATCCATGGTTTAACTTAAAATATCTTCGGGGTGTTATCGTTCCCTATGGTTCAACTAGGCTAAGGGTGGGATGCAGTGCCCGAGGCAATAATAATGATTAATGTCGAGGTTGGGAAGGAGAATGAGATCTTCGAGAGGCTATTCAACCTTGAGGAGATAAAGGAGATATACATGGTCTACGGGGTCCATGATATAGTAGCCATAGTAGAGACCAAGGACCTAGACGACCTCAGGAAGCTCATAACGGAGAAGATAAGGAGGATGGAGGGCATAAAGGACACGCTGACCTCCATAGTAGTCAGCTACAAGAGGAAGTAGACAACCCTCCCGGGAGATCCCCGGCCTTTTATCCCGAACACCACGCTTCCGGATAGAATTTTAGCCTGACCACCACGAAAAGGCTGACTCCCCGGCCTTATGGGATACATAGCCCGTAGGGACCCTCCTGGAGTGCGCCTGCGTGAATACGTTTTTGCCCATGGGCCTCTGGTGTCGTGGCGGGTAGGGTGCTGGCTGGGGTTGAACGTTGTAACCATAGCCTTCGACGACGTTGACAGCCCGGACGGCGGGTGCACTACGCACTTTGCCGCGCTGTTCCTAGCCGAGGCTTCAAGGATCCCGGGGGTGAAGCCCCTAGACTACCCTCTCCTTGTGAGGTTGAACCCCGCGGTGCCATGGAAGACTAGGGGTAACGCGGCCGTGGCCCTGAGACTCCTGGTCGAGAGGGATCCCTCCGACGTCTGGGAACTCGCATTGTCCATGGCCGAGGAGTACAGCCTGGGGAGGAGGTGGTGGGCGGGGAAGTGGTTCGGCGTGGCCATGTACCCCGGCGAGGCTTGGCGGGATTCCAGGCTCCGCTGGCTCTACCTCAAAGCCCTCGTAGATGTGGTACCCAGGGATGTCGCGGAGTCCGCGGGTAAGGGTGCAAGGTTCACTGGGGGGAGGGGCGTCATAGGAGCCCTAGCCGCGCTCGCTGCCCTAGCGCCCGGGGAGGACTACACGTTCGAGCTCACAGCCTACAGGCAACCCTGGCTCTGGGGGGATCCCCGATGCCTCCTGGAGGGTAGAGACGCCCTGGCGGTGGAGGCGGGGATCCCGCCGTGCGCGTTCAACAACGTCTCCCCCGAGGGCCGTGTGGTCGCCGCGCCTAGGGGGCCTGATCCAGTGCTCGCCGGGTTCCGGGGGGACTGCCCCTGGGCCCTCAGCCTGTACTCGAGGCTGCTCTGCGAGCCCCCCGCTGGGTGGGTGCTGTACAGGAGCAACCAGCACACGGACGCCCACGGGATCCCCCTGACGTCTCTGAGGCCCTACGCCACTGGGAGGGTGCGGGGTGTAGTGGCTGCTAGCCCCGAGAGGATCCCTGGAGGGCACACGGCCGTCGAGCTGGAGACGCCGCTGGGCAGGGTTGACGCCGTCTTCTACAGGGAGACCGGGCCCCTCTCCAGGGCCGCCATGCTCCTCAGGCCCGGGGACGTGGTGGAGGTTCAGGGGAGCGTCAGACCCTACGCGCCGCGGGGGATCCCGACGCTAGCCGTTGACAAGATGATAGTGCACACAGTAGCTCCCACAGTTAGGCTGGCAGCACCCAGATGCCCCAGATGCGGAGCCAGGATGAAGAGCGCCGGGAGGGGTAAGGGCTACAAGTGCCCCAGATGCGGCTTCAAGGACCCAACAGCCGGGCCTCTCAGGATCCCACTGGGCAGGGAGCTCTCCCCCGGAGTCTACACGCCCCCTACGGGGTGGCTGAGGCACCTAACTGCGCCGGCGTGGAGAAGGCCAAGGAGGGATCCCCCACGCAGGCCCTCCTGGGGCGATGTCATTTCAACAAGCAGGGACCCCCCGGTTTCCAGTGGAGCCCACCAAGCAACACCCTAACACCCCCACACCCCCTTACTTCCAATGGAGCAGCCAAACACGGCCCAGCTTGGCGACTCTGTGCAGTAAAGAGTCTCCAAGTAGAAGTTTGTATAACGGTTAACACCCTGTGTACGCATGCGGACCCTAGGCTCAGGCATAGCTGGCTCGAGGGTTACCCTGGCTGGCGCTGTCCAGTTGAAGCTGGGGGGTCCCTGGGTGTGATGGTGCGTGAAGGGGGACCCCCCGGTTTCCAGTGGAGCCCACCGGGTGAGGCCCCCTAGATTTGTAGTGTTAAATCCCCCTGGCCGGATGGCTTACTGGGTGCAGGCAACCGTGTTGACCGAGCTCCGGTTCCATGGGCGCGGCGGCCAGGGGGCTGTAACGGCTGCCAACCTCCTGGCCGCTGCGGCTGTCCTGGAGGGTAAGTATGCCCAAGCGTTCCCCCACTTCGGCGCGGAGAGGCGTGGGGCGCCTGTGGTGGCTTTCGCCAGGGTGAGTGATAGACCCATAGAGAGGCACAGTCAGATAAGGAACCCCGACGTGGTTGTGGTGCTCGACCCAGCCCTGGTAGAGTTGGTTGATGTGACGGCGGGGCTGAAGCCTGGAGGCGTGGTCGTGATTAACGCTCCACGGCGCCCCAGCGGGTTGCGCGCGGATAGAGTAGTGTGTGTCGACGCCACGAGGATAGCTAGGGAGCTGGGCCTAGTCGTCGCCGGGTGGCCTGTGGTGAATACCGGGATCCTCGGAGCCCTGGCCAGGGCGACAGGGATAGTTTCGCTGGACTTCGTGGTGAAGGCGATACAGGCGCAGTGGCCTGGCAAGACTGGAGAGCTCAACGCTGAGGCGGCGAGGAGGGCCTACGAGGAGGCTGGTGAATGCTAGTGGGACCGCGTCTGTGCCCCCGGATTTAAAGTGTGGCGGCGAGCATAGTATGGGGGATGGTACCCGTGGGTGTATCGGGCCCGCCAGGTGTTCTCGTGGAGGATCCCAGGACCCCCTTCCACGCCCCCCTTTCCAGGCCCGAGCCGGGCTCCGCCGGGAGGACTGGGACGTGGAGGGATTCCAGGCCCGTGATAGACGAGTCCAAGTGTACTAGGTGCTTGTTGTGCTGGCTCTACTGCCCCGAGGACACTATATTGCGCCGGGAGGATGACATGGTCTACGTGGACTACGAGTACTGCAAGGGCTGCGGTATATGTGCCAACGTCTGCCCTGTCGGCGCTATAACAATGGTCCCCGAGAGGGGGTGAAGGCGCGTGCCAGTCCTGACGCTGACTGGGAACTACGCGGTAGCCCATGCCGTTAAGCTCGCCAGAGTCAAGGTGATCGCAGCGTACCCGATAACACCCCAGACCACGATCGTCGAGAAGCTGTCGGAGATGGTTGAGAAGGGCGAGCTAGACGCGAAGATGATCAGGGTGGAGAGCGAGCACAGCGCCCTCGCGGCGGTCTACGGCGCGGCGAGCGCGGGTGCGAGGGCATTTACGGCCACATCCAGCCACGGCCTTCTCTACATGCATGAAGTTCTATGGTGGGCGGCTGGCTCCAGGATACCTCTGGTAATGGCCGTCGTCACTAGAGCCATAGGGCCACCGTGGAACATCCACGTAGACCACCAGGACGTGATGGACCAAAGGGATACCGGGTGGATCATAGCCGTTGCCCAGGAGAACCAGGAGGTGCTGGACCTCACCCTGCAAGCGTTCAGGATAAGCGAGGACCCCAGGGTATACCTGCCAGTCATAGTCGCGCTTGACGGCTTCATACTCTCCCACACAACAGCCCCCGTTGAAGTCCCAGAGCAGCGGGAGGTCGATGAGTGGCTACCGCCCAGGAGGCAGCCCTACGTGATAGCCCCCGAGACCAGCATAGTCATGGGGAACATAGCCCCCGACGAGGAGTATTACATGATGAGGCTCTCAATGCAGAAGGCCATGGGGGAGGCCAAGAGGGTCGCTGAGGAGGTGGACGCGGAGTACGGGAAAGTCTTCGGCAGGAGCTACGGCGGCCTAGTAGAGTGCCACAGGTGCGAGGACGCCGATTACTACATAGTCATAACTGGGAGCTGGGCTGGCGACGCCAAGGAGGCGGCTGACAGGGTCAGGGAGCAGGCTGGCGTGAGGGTTGGAGTGGCTAGGGTGAGGTACATCAGGCCGTGGCCGCACGAGAGGCTCAGGGAAATACTAGGCAACGCCAAGGGAGTCATAGTATTCGATAGGGCCGTAAGCTTCGGTGCGAAGGGCCAGCTCTTCACCGACACGGCGGCGAGCCTCTACGACTACAAGGTAAGCATGAGGGGTGTGATAGCAGGGCTCGGCGGGGTCGACGTCCCCGCTGAGGATATGATACCGGTGATAATGGACTTCGTCGAGAAAGTGGAGGAGCAGGGCTTCGTGTACGAGCCCTCGTACTGGCTCCTCCCGCCCAAGTATAGGTAGGGGGGTGGTGAGTTGTGCCCGTGAGGCTCAAGGATCTGCCGAGGAAGAGGTATGGTATGCCCGGGAACGCGGCGTGCCCGGGCTGCCCTGAGACCATGGGGTTGAGGTACGTCAAGATGGCTCTGGGTGACGATGTGGTCCTAGTCATACCGGCAGGCTGTAGCAGCGTTATACAAGGGATCGCCCCCAAGAGCGGCATAAACTTCCCGATACTCAACATCGTCTTCGCCGCTGGCGCCGCAGCGGCAGCGGGCATGAAGGCGGCATTCGAGGCCCTCGGCAGGGGGGACGTTAAGGTAGTAGTCTGGGCTGGCGACGGTGGAACGGGGGACATAGGCTTCCAAGCACTCAGCGGCGCGGCGGAGAGGAACGACGACATACTGTATATTTGCGTCGACAACGAGGCGTATATGAACACGGGGATACAGAGGAGCAGTCTCACACCACCCGGCGCCTGGACGACGACAACGTGGACTGGCAAGAGGGAGCCGAAGAAGAATGTGCCCCTGATAATGATAGCTCACGACGTCCCCTACGTTGCCACGGCGAGCGTCGGGTACCCACAGGACTTCATAGAGAAGCTGAGGACAGCAGCCAAGATAAGGGGTTTCAAGTACATACACCTACACGCACCCTGCCCCATAGGCTGGAGGTTCGACCCCGGCCTCACCCCCAAGATAGCCCAGCTGGCAGTACAGACAGGCCTATGGCCCCTCTACGAGTACAACCAGGGTAAGTTCAGGGTGAGCCCATTCAGCAGGATGTACAGGAGGCCCGAGAAGAGGGTGCCAGTAATAGAGTACCTCAAGCTGCAGGGCAGGTTCCGGGCAGCCCTCAAGAACCCCGAACTCGTCAAGATGATTGAAGCCGAAGTAGAGAGGATGTGGCGCTGGATAGACGCCCTCGAGAAGAGCCTCAACCCCGCAGAGGAAGCCAGGAGGATAACGGGGACCTAGCCCTCAGAGGGATCCCCGCGGCCGCCCCATCTTCACCTGGTTTTGTCCATGCCCAACAATTAATGCCCTAGAGGGATCCCCCGAGGCTCTTGCTGGGTAGCGGAGTAGTGAGGATCCCGGGGCAATTGGCGCTACTCTATGCTGGAGTGTTGACCGCTGGGCTTGCGGATGGGTTGTCTAGGGTAGCGCTGGCCAAGTATCTTAGGGACGACCTGGGCGCTTCGATCCTAGCGGTCTCCAGCCTGACGACCTGGTACATGGCAGCCAGGGCGGGGGCTAGCCTAGCAAGCGGGGTGGCAGCGTACTCCTCCAGGCGGGCCTGGCTGGCCCTCGTGAGTCTCCCCCTACCGCTTATAGGACTTGCCGCCTGGCTCTCCTCGGCTACCACTAGCATACCATTGATTATGGTGCTCAACGCTGCGTGGGGCTTCCTCGCGGGCCTCGTGTGGCCTCAGGCTCAAGCGATGGCCTCGCTAGCTTCGAGGGGGTGGAGCGGGGCCTCGATGTCCATCTACTTCACCCTCGGGGGACTCGGGATAGCGGCGGGCCAGTACCTCTACGGCTGGATCCCCGGGGGGAACGCCAACGCCCTCAGGGCCTCTGGAGCGGTCTACGCCGCATCTGGGGTCCTCCTAGCCATGGCAGCCCTAGGGTTCCCATACGAGGCCGGGGTCACCCAGGGATCCCTGGGCGGCCTCCGCGGGCTCCGGATAGACCGCCTCTCAGCATGGGTGCTACTTGCAGCCTTCTCCGCTGGCTTTGGTGGAGGAGTGCTGAGGGAGTTCCTCTACGTATACCTCGGGGAGGCGTACGGGATGACTCGTGGAGAGCTCGGCTCCTTCCTCGCGGCCGCGGGGATCCTAGCCTTAGTTGTGAGCATTGCAGTCGGGCCGGCTGCGGATAGAATTGGAACGGGCTCGGTGCTTGCCGCGGTACTGGTTGCTGGCATCGTGGGCTACTTGATGCTCTCGATGGAGACAGGCGTGGCGGCAGCACTCGTAGGCCTTGCCCTGGCACAGACCTCAGTCAGGAGTAGCATGCCGCTAACCAGGAACGCCGCGGCCTTCCGTAGCGACATAGCGGTTGCACTCGTGGGCGCGTCTAACACGCTCTCAAGCCTCGGAATGATGACAGGACCCATGGTCGGCGCGAGGCTCTACGAGTCCCTCCAGGGCAGGAAGCTCGCAGGGATCCTCCCCGGCGAGGGATCCCCCTTCCTAGCCTCAGCCCTAATGCTCATGTTAACCCTGGCACTTTACGCGCTAGCCCGGAAGCCCAAGTCCTAACCGATGCAATGCCGTAGAATGTTTCATATTTTACTTGATCTTGATGTGCTTGTATATTACTTCTAGGACTGAATATGATGGAAGTGAAAATTGTGTTACTGTTAGCTGGGCTAGGAGGCTTCTCGGAGTCTCCTACATCACGTTGTGGAGGTGGATTATGGAGGGGTGGGTTCGCGTGGTTAGGGGCCTGAGTTGCCGGTGGCTGGTACCTCTCAGCGGGATTGGGCGTTGAGAGGCAAGTGTTGAAGAGGCGCCATGAGCAGTCGTGTGCTATGCTTCCCTTAGGCCCCGGGAGGCGAGTGTGTAGCCTATGGCTAGGAGCGCAGCTGTGAGGCCAACGAGGTAGGCTAGGCTTAGGGTGGGGTCCTCGAGGGTCTTTCCTATTAGGTAGTAGCGTATTAGGTCGGCGGCGTGCGATATCGGGTTTACCCCGGCTATGGCTTGGAGCCAGCTGGGCATCTGCTCCCTCGGGAAGAGGGCGCTTGAGCTGAACATTAGGGGGAGGTTCACTAGGTTGGCCACTGCGAATAGGACCTCCTGGTTGTAGACGTTGAAGGCGAGGCCCGTGAATATGGAGGAGAGGCCGAGGCTCAGGAGGGCTATCACGAGCCAGGCCGCCGCGAGGTCCAGCGGGCCAAGGCCGGGCTTGAACCTGGCCCCCATACCATACGCTATGGCTAGGAGTATGGCTGAGAGCACGGTGATCCTGAATAGAGTGCCCAGCACCTTGGCTATGAATATGCTGAACCTGGGGATGGGGGCTGCGAGGAGCCTGGTCATGTACCCTATCCTCCTGTCGAACACCACTCCCACCGCGCCGAACATGCTCTGGAAGAGGGCGAACACGGCCAGCATGCCTGTGGCTACGTAGGTGAAGTAGTCCGTAGTGCCGAAGACCCTCTCGACAGCCCTGAGCATAGCCTCCCTGATCGCGGCGGCAAGCCTGGGGTCGACGCCAGCCCCAGCGGCATTCAGGAGGTTAATTATGTTGAAGCTCTTCCCGAAGAGTGCTATCCAGAATATCGGGGTTACAATGCTTATCACGAGCACCGGCCTCCTGCCGACCCACTTGAGCACCTCCCTCCGGAGGAGGACGAGCGTAGCCCCCATGCCCGGCTCACCTCCTAATACTCCTCAGCATCCTCCTAAACCTGAAGGTATCGACTGCTTCCTCACCGCCAGCCAACCTCTCGCCAGTCAGGCGTATGAAGACCTCCTCTAGTGTAGGCTTAGCTATACTCATGGATTTGACCTTGAAGCCATTAACGGCTCTAGCTATCGCGGGTAGCACCTCTTCAGCCCTCTCGACTGGGACAGACACAACTCCACCCGCAAGGCTCGCCTTGAACCCAGCGGACTGTAGAGCCTTCACTATAGCTTGCACGTCAGCGGGATCCACAGGTTCGATGTAAACGGTGTCGCCCTGGATCCTTGACTTGAGCTCCTCCGGCGATCCCACGGCTACAATCCTGCCCCTATGCATTATAGCCACTCTATCCGAGAGCTTTTCAGCCTCCTCCATGTAGTGGGTAGTCAGTAATATAGTGACTCCCTTCCTCTTCAGCTCCTCAATGTGCCTCCAGAGGCTCCTCCGGGACTGCACGTCTAGGCCCAAAGTGGGCTCGTCGAGGAAGAGCACGCTGGGCTCGTGGACAAGGCTCATGGCTATCTCAAGCCTCCTCCTCATCCCACCGCTATACGTGGCCACCCTTCTGTGCGCGGCGTCGAGGAGGCCGAACTCCTCCAGGAGCTCCCGAGTCCTCCTACGCGCCTCCACACCGCTCAAGCCGTAGAGGCGGGCCTGTATGTACACGTTCTCCCAGCCAGTCATCTCGTCGTCAGCGGTTAGATCCTGGGGGACTAGGCCAATGACCCTCCTAACCCTTCCGGGGTCCCTCACCACGCTATAGCCCTCAACTAGGGCATCCCCGCTCGTCGGCTTCAGGAGAGTGCTTAGCATCTTTATGGTAGTAGTCTTTCCCGCACCGTTGGGGCCTAGGAGGGAGAATAGCTCGCCCCTCCCCACTTTGAAGGATACGCCGTCGACAGCCCTGACCCTGCCCATGTAGATCTTGGTTAGATTCATAGCCTCTATGGCATAGCCCGGCATATATCGGCCCTAGACACATCCAACCTCCTGAGTGGGTAAAATTGTTTCCACCTAAACCTGTTGGGTGGCAACCCGAAGCTATGAAGATTTAAAAAATACGTATCCACGTATGGGAGTATGCTGTGGGCAAAAGGAAGCTCATACTAAGCGTGAGGGACTACTTGATCGAGGAAGCCAAGCTCTATGCCCGCGAAGCTGGTAGAAGCCTAAGCGACTTAGTTGAGGAGTACTTTGAGTATCTAGCATCCAATAGATGGGCAGAGGCTCTTGCAAGGGAGCTGGAGCTCGGCGAACTAGAGCCGACTAGCGGGGATGAAATACCCAAGTCGAGACCGAAGGGATGGGATGCCGCTAAGGTCTTGAGGGAGGTAAGAGGAGGTAGACTGGAGGCGATAATGGGTGGCGATGAATGAAGAAGTCTACTACCTAGATACGAGTGCTCTATTAAGAGGTACGTGGCGGAACCTGGTAGTGACGTAGTAGACGAGATCTTCGCAAGGTGTTATAGAGGCCTAAGTAAGCTTTCGTTCTCGCACTGGAATATAGCTGAGGCCGCCGTGGTCTTTGATAAATACGAGAAGAGGCTTGGGTTGAATGCCAGAAGCCTCCCGTTGAACCTCTTAAGAGAGGTGAAGACGCTAGCTCGCCTCCGTAGGTTGATATTGGTCGATGTAAGCCCTAAAGTTTTGAGGCAAGCAGTAAGGCTAGTCTTGAAGCATCACATTTACATGGCAGACGCTCTGCAGCTGATGCCAGCTGCTAAGGTGGGCAGTAATGTAATAGTTACTGGAGATAAGTACTTAGCTAGAATTGCTGGCCTAGAGAACTTCAAGGTTGTCTTTGTGGGATAAAGTTGTGGACTCAGCTCTTTCTCCGGTTCCTCTTAGTCCGGGCCGTGTTTTTGATTAGGTATTCTCGCCAGTGTACCTGCAGGAGGAAATTGGCGAGTTGACGTTGGGGCCTCGTAAGTGGGAGAGGGCTAGCGCGCTTATCAGGGGCAGTGGGGGGCTCGAGGTAGTCGAGGTCCCGCTCTACAGAACTAAGAGGGGTAGGATAGTCAAGACTCTACTGAGTAGCGCCTGCAGAATGGACTGCCTGTACTGCCCGTTCTCGAGGCACTGCAGGGTTCCTCGGGAGGCTTGGA
>JALURD010000137.1 GCA_027057815.1 Acidilobaceae archaeon
CATGTACACCTTGAAGCAGGCAATCCAGGCTGTAGAGCACGGAGTCCCGAGCGTCACAGCGCTCTTCATGGATGTGAGGGCCTACGGCAAGGGCTTCGAGAGATTCTACCACAGAGCTATGGAGGAGGGCGTCAGGATAGTCAGAGGTAGGTTAGCGGAGGTAAGGCAGAGGGGCAACAAGCTGGTAGCCGTCTATGAGGACACACTCACCGGTAGAATAGTCGAGGAGGAGTATGACATGATAGTGCTAGCTCCGGCGGCCGTCCCGCCGGGATCCCTCCCAGGCTTAGCCAAGGTGCTGGGGGTAAAGCTGGGCAGAGATGGTTTCATAGAGTCCGGGAAGCCCTGGAGCCCGGTCGAGACCACTAGGCCCGGCATATATGCTTGCGGCTCAGCCACGGGACCCAAGGACATATCAGACTCCGTCCAGGAGGCTAGCGCCGCCGCTGCTCTTGCCCTCACGCACCTAACCGAACGGAGGATCCCTAGCGAGGAGTACGAGGAGAGGATAAAGGACGTGGAGAGGCCTAGGATAGGCGTGTTCGTCTGCCACTGCGGCTCCAACATAGCCGGAGTAGTGGATGTCAAGGAGGTTGTGGAGTTCGCCAAGAGGCTCCCCGGAGTAGTCCATGCCGAGGACCTGAAGTTCGCCTGCTCAGCAGCGTCGGTCGAGTACATCGCCAACGTTATCAGGGAGAAGAGGCTGAACAGACTGGTAGTAGCCGCCTGCAGCCCCGCAACTCACTTAGGAGTATTCAGGACAGCAGCCAAGATGGCTGGACTAAACCCATTCCTAGTGGATATGGCCAACATCAGGAACCTAGACTCGTGGGTCCACAGGGACAAGCCCAGGGAGGCCACGGAGAAGGCCAAGGACTACGTCAAGATGGCCGTAGCAAGGGCGCCACTACTCAAGCCCCTCCACCCCCTCCGCTTCAAGGTGGTCAAGAGGGTCCTAGTCGTAGGCGGAGGTATCGCCGGCCTCAAGGCCGCCGCTGCAGCCGCGAAGCTAGGCTTGGACGTGGTCCTCGTTGAGAAGGAGAAGGAGCTGGGAGGACTCCTACGCAGGCTCCGTAGGCTAGCCCCGGAGGGCGTAGACGCCAGGAAGGTGCTCGAGGAGGCCATCGAGGAGGCTAAGAGTGCAGGCGTTAGGATCCTAACAGGCGTCACAGTAGAGTCGATTGAGGGCTTCGTCGGCAACTTCAAGGCTAAGCTGAGCAATGGGGAGGAGCTAGATGTTGGAGCGGTGATCATAGCGACTGGCGCTAGGGTCTACAGGCCGGGCAACGGCAATGGCAGAGTACTCACCCTGCTAGACGTCGAGCAGTCGGATTACAACGTGCCCGGAGAGAATGTCGTGTTCATAGGCTGCGTCGGCTCAAGGAACGGCAAGCGAGGCTGCAGCAGGTACTGCTGCACCTCCATGATACACCAGGCCCTAGAACTCAAGAGGAGAGGCAAGAACGTCGCCGTGGTTTATAAGGACATAAGGACCTACCAGAGGGGCGCCGAGGAGCTATACAAGCAAGCTGCCCGCGAGGGCATCGTGTTCCTGAAGGTGGACAGCACGAAGCCCATAGAGGAGAGTGTTAGGATAGAGAACGGCAGGGTCATAGTTAAGGAACAACTCTCAGGGGCCGAGGTAGAGGTGCCAGCTGACACCGTGGTCTTAGCCACCGCGCTCGAACCGAACCCGGAGGCCTCCAAGCTCGTGGAGCAACTAAAGGTGCCAAGAGACCCCGAAGGCTTCCTGCTAGAGTCACACCCGAAGCTCGGCCCAGTGGAGAGCCCCGTGCCCGGCGTGTTCCTAGCTGGCACCGCCCAGGGCCCCAAGGATGTAAAGGAGAGCATAGCCCAGGCCCTGGCAGCAGCTGCGAAGGCGGCCGCGCTGTTATCGAAGGGCTACGTCGAGAAGGAGCCACTCGTAGCTGTTATAGACGAGTCGAAGTGCATCAAGTGCGGCGCGTGCATGAGAGTCTGCCCATACAAGGCCATAGAGGGAGAGCCCAGGAAGTACATCAGGGTCATCCAGGCCGCCTGCGAGGGCTGCGGCGCCTGCGCCGCGGAGTGCCCGACAGGCGCGATCTTCGTGCCAGGCTTCAGTGATGAGGACATTATAAAGCAGCTCGAGGCGGCGCTCGAAGAGGAGCCGGAGAAGAAGCCGATAGCGTTCACGTGCTTCTGGTGCTCCTACGCCGCCGCTGACAATGCTGGAATATTCAAGGTCCAGTACCCGACCTCCCCCAGGATAATCAGGCTACCATGCAGTAGCAGGATCAGCTGGAGGCTCGTGAAGAAGGCGTTCGAGCTTGGCGCCCCGGCCGTAGCCGTTACAGGCTGTAGGCTAGGAGACTGCCACTACCAGAACGCCAACTACCACACCGTGAGGAGGTTCAAGGTCTGGAAGAGCCTAGCCAAGAGGGCCGGTATCAGGGACGAGAGGCTCATCCTCAGACTCTTCGGAGCCCCAGACGTGCCCGACTTTGTCGAGACCATGAAGCACCTCGACCGGGTGGCACGCGAGGTGCCACCCGAGGAGGTCCGGGAGACCGCTGAGAAGCTTAGGGGGATGAAGCCATGAGGTTGAGGCTAGACTTCTCCCGGCTCAAGAGGGTAAATCAGGCCTCCGGGGGGAGCCTCTCCCTCTGCTATCAGTGCGGCACGTGCACGGCTTCGTGTCTCATAGCGCCTTCGATCAAGGTGAGGAGGGTCATAAGGTACGCGCAGCTGGGATCCCAGCCACCCGAGCCTGGGGAGGTGTGGAAGTGCCTGTCCTGCAAGTACTGCGATACGCGTTGCCCGAGGGGTGTGGAGATCTCTAGGGTAATGAGGAGCCTGAAGAAGGAGCTCTACGAGTCCAAGCAGGCACCCGAGAAGGCCAACGAGATACTCTGGAACGTCTACGAGTCCGGCAACCCGCTGGGATCACCGAGGGCCGACAGGCTAGCCTGGACTGCAGGCCTCAAACTCGACAGCAACCCGGACGTGGTAATCTATGCCTGCTGCCTTGCAGCCTACGATAAGAGGCTCCAGAACACACTTAGGAGCTTAGTTGAAGTGCTCAAGGCTGCAGGCCTCAAGGTAGGCGTGGTAGGCGAGGGGGAGACGTGCTGCGGCGATGTAGTATACCATATAGGCGAGGACTACTTCCTAGAGGAGCTCGCACAGGCTAACGCCGAGGCCCTCGATAAGACTGGAGCCCCAGTCATAGTGACCGTGTCGCCTCACACCTACAACATGCTTACCAAGATCTACCCCTCACTGGGAGCTAAGCTGTCGGCACAAGTGATACCTCACGTCAAGTACTTAGCTGAGCTGCTGGACGACGGAAGGCTGAAGCCCTCGAAGCCCGTTGGGGGCGCGGCAGTCACCTACCACGACCCATGCTACCTAGGCCGCGGTGCTGGCATATACGAGGCGCCCCGCCGCCTCCTCGAAGCAGTGCCGGGCGTGAAGCTCGTGGAGATGGAGCACAACAGGGAGAGAGCACTTTGCTGCGGTGGCGGCGGAGGCTCGATATGGATGGAGAACACCGACGCCCGTCAGGTCACGAGGAGGAGGATAAGGGAGGCCATGGACACCGGCGCGCCAGTCCTGGCGACCGCCTGTCCCTACTGCATCAGGATGCTTGAGGACGAGGCTAAGCTTGAGGGCGACACGCTGAGAGTTATGGACGTAGTTGAGGTTATACGCGAATCAATCAAGTGAATTGGAGGTGGGAGTAGTGTCGGGGGAGCTGTGGGTCTGGGTTGAACAGGAGGCTGGAGAGGTTGAGCCTAGCAGTCTTGAGGTGCTCTCTAAGGCCCGGGAGGTGGCCGACTCGAAGGGGCTCAAGGTGACCGCCCTACTATTCGGCAAAGGCGTTAAGGATCTCGCAGGGAAGCTAGGGCGCTATGGTGCTCACAAGGT
>JALURD010000138.1 GCA_027057815.1 Acidilobaceae archaeon
TAGAGGTCTCTAATGGTTGGGTACTCGTTCTCAACTAGTGCCTGGTATATGATTGAAGCCATTAGGAGTGTTTGCATGAACCTTCTAGCCTCACCCATGTCTAGCAATTCTCTCTCCAGGGTCTCCTCGCCAAGCACAAGTATACCCTTCTCAGGGTCGAAAATGGTATTGGCTAGAGTCCTCTTGGGTATAACGAGCTTTGGAGGCTTTCCTTCCATAACATCCTCAAGTATCTTCCTGAACTTCTCATGTATAATGCGTGCTGCCCTCCTCCTAGCCTCCAAGTCTACCTTATCTACAGGAGCAGCCACAGCCTAACACCCCCAAGCCTACTCAACCTTCACGTTCTTGATAATCTCCCTCACAACATCCTCGGGCCTCTTTCCATCCTCTACCGGAATTTCTATGTTGCGCGCCACAAGCTTAATGAGTGCCTCCAGTATGTGATTCTCCTCCTCGGGTGTTGGAGGACTCCAATTCTCGGGAGGCTTAGCCAGAATCGCTAGGCTTCTTGCAACCTCTGGTAGGTACTTTGAAATGGTGACAGCCTTCCTCCTAGCCTCTTCCTCCCTCCTCTTCCTTGCCAGGTATGATTTGAGCCTCCTCGCCACCTCCTGGACTGCGTTCTTTATCTCGCTTTCCAGCTCAGGCACGTCGCTTATGCTCTCTTTACCTACACCCTTGTAGGGCACCTTAGTGCTAGCCACATGAACAAGTATGACAAGCGGTGCCGGGAACTCTATGTCATACAGCCTCCAGTTTATCCTCGAGACAACCTTCCATGAAACATCCTCCCTCTCCTCGTAGAGGAGAGGGATCTTGTTAGCATACCTTAATAGTATAGGCTCGTTTGAAGGCTTAATGGCTCCTCCCCACGCCATTCCAACTTCTACTATGAACGGGTGTCCCTCAAAGGCTCTAGGGCTCCTAGTAACAGCCTCGACCCATTCTGGGGCAAACATTCTCGTGAGTCCTAGCTTGATTAGCTCCTCACCGATTGGGCTGAGGTAGTTGCTCCTGGGGGCCCTGAACTTGGGGTACCTTTTCATCTCGTCAACCAGCCTTGTTAAGGTGTCCTTAGACTCCCTCCTCAGAAGCCTCTTAGGGTTCATACCAGGGTCAATCCCAACGTCCTCTAGGAATTTACGTGCAGTCACTACTCCAACGCTCTGGAACTCCTTGGTTAGGAGTTCCTCTAGGGTTTCAGCATCGCTCTGCCTTATGATCATCTTCATCTGCTCCAAGTCTACACCATGTGGGTGGGGCTTAGCTTCTTTGGGAGGTTCGGGCATCTTCCTCGTGAGCCTGGGAAAATAGTAGACCTCACCGTCAGGAGTCTCAAGTATTATCTCGGCATATGGCGCTATTATTGCGGTCCGCTTGACGTACTCTATCACCCTCCACCTAATCCTGCTCCAATCCCCAGCCAGCGTTATTGAGACCCTCGTACCGCCCCAGCGACCCCTCTTCTTCCACTGGCTCTCTTCCACTATCCTCGGCTGGTTCTTCTTCATGTCGATGAAGAGTTTAACCTGGTGGCTATACAGGCTTTCCCTAGTAGAGCTTTCCACCGTGACCGGTTCTCCCGCTGTAGCCTGCCCGTAAAGTACGGCGGCCTTCACGCCGAGGCCGTACATGCCTCTAGTCTGCTTAAGCACGTACTTGCTGCTGTAGAGGACTCTACCGAAAGCGTCTGCAATCACGGACTGCGGTACTCCTATTCCGTTGTCCTCCACCGTTATGGTGTACCTCATCTGTACCTTTCCATCCTTGCCTCTCGTCGCTAAATCCGGCCTCTCCCTTATCGTAATCCTTATCTCTGGGAGTATCCGATGGGTGTCAGTGGCGTCTAACGCGTTTTCGACAAGCTCCCTTATTGTCTGGTAGATAGCTCTAGCCGGGTTAGAGAAGCCTGCCAGCTCCCTATGGCGGGCGAAGAATTCAGCTACACTCATCTCCCTATATCGCTCCAGCTGCTTCTGGCGACCTGCCACCGAGTGCCACCTCACCGTAGCTGACTGGGGGGCGGCGTGGCGCTCTATGCTTCTACCAGGTGCTCGATACCGGTTACACAGGGGCCCCCAGGAGGCCTTTAACTTACTCTCGCCTCCAGCTTGAGGCCCTGGGTGTGTAAATGTTGGCCGGAGAGAGACTAGAGCCGGTCGAGGACATAAGGGTATCGCCTCGTATGACGCTCTCAGAGTTAATCGAAGCCTACTCGAGGATGCACGGCTTTATGGCTGGGCACTTGGCACAAGCTGTAGACTTACTTAGAAGAGGTGTGAAAGAATCCACGCTTAGAGTACTAAGCTTCACCGGCAACCTTGTCTCGACCGGTCTTAGGGGGGTGCTCGCCCAGCTTGTTGGGTCCGGCCTTTTCAACGTAATAGTAACCACTACCGGAGCTCTGGACCATGACGTTGCAAGGGCTGTCGGCGGCGTTTACTATAAAGGCTATTTTGAGGCTGACGACTCAGAACTACTTGAGAAAGGCTACCATAGGCTTGGCAACATCTATATACCCATTGAGAGCTATGGCCCAAAGGTTGAAGAGTTTGTTAGAAGACTTGTTGAGGAGCTCCTCAGGAGAGGCATGCGAGAAGCTGGCACCTTTGAAGTCCTCAAAGTCGCGGGGGAGCTAATAGAGGACGAGAATAGCATACTTAGACAGGCATACAAGGCTGGTGCAGACGTCTTCGTCCCTGGCTGGCCTGACGGAGCCTTTGGGACCGCGTTATTCATGGAAGCCCAGCGTGGAAAGAGAGTGAAAATCGACTACTACCGTGATATGAAGAGGCTTGCGGATCACTTCTTCCAAGCTAAGGGGAAGGCGCTAGCCCTCATAATCGGAGGCGGGATAAGCAAGCACCATGTAATATGGTGGAGCCAGTTCAGAGGAGGCCTCGACTACGTTGTATACCTGACCACCGCCGTAGAGTACGATGGCAGCTTGAGCGGCGCCCACCCCCGAGAAGCTGTCAGCTGGGGTAAAGTGAAGCCTGGAGCCGGGAAGGTTGTAGTCTACGCCGACGCTACTCTCGCGCTCCCTATAATAACGGCTGGAATCCTAGACCTAGCACGGTGAAGCTACGGGTTGACGGATCTCCTAGTCATTGCAGCCCCAACTATCGACGTGATACCTCCACGAAGCAAGCCGAGGCCAGGGGGGCCCACCCTCTACGCGGGATACGCGGGAAGAGTGTTCGGGTGCAGGGCCAGAGCAGTCGGCCCCGTCGGCCTTGAAAGGATTCACCTAGTAGTTGAGGCCCACAGGAATTTAGGTGTTGACTTAGAGCCCGTGGCTTACCCAGGGCCTCCCTACTCGTTTCAACTAATCTACAGTGAACGCGGGCGTGAGGCCCTACTCGTTAACGTCCCCTCGAGTAAGTCGCTCCCAATAGCCGTCATAGCCTCCATCTTGACCAGACTCAAGCCCAACGTCGTTGTGTTCGCGCCAGTCGGTCTAGAGGTGCCCCCGCAGGTCCTGCCTCTAGCCACCTTATCAGGAGCCAGTGTAGTAGCCCTCGACCCTCAAGGGTATTCCAGGGTCTTCGGAAGCCTCTGGCCCTCAGTACTCCAGCGTGGAAGCTATACATTCATACACTACTCAAGCGATGATGCCCAGCCGTCCGAGGCTATACCGGGGCTAGTATACTTAACAAGGGGCGTAGAAGAGGGATCTATAATCTTCAATGGAGCGCAGATAGGATCCATACCTAGGCCTACAAGAATCCTTGATGACCCTACAGGAGCTGGGGACGCTTTCACCGCGCTTGTGGCATGCTGTCTAGCCAGGGAGGGGGACCCCATCAACTGTGCCCGTGTGGCTGTTGATATACTACCAGATGTCCTTGAAGAAGCCCATAAGACCATTAACTCGCTTACTAGCGTGGACT